>MGYM01000060.1:4098-19001 GCA_001801745.1 Gammaproteobacteria bacterium RIFCSPLOWO2_02_FULL_38_11 | reverse complement strand
ATAATTTTAAAAAAACTCGTTCTACTGGTATCTGATAATCCTTTTGCCTTGAAAAGGTTAGAAGGCATTTTAAATTTTAATAACGAAGATGCTTTACTGGATTTCTATTTAGAAAGAATTTTGTTTCACAGTTCAGAAACTGAAAAATCTTCAAAAAATATTTCAAATTTCTTTAAACTCGTGACCCTGCCTTTACATCCCACAAACAAATTCAGGAAAATTCAAATCACGCCAGAAAAATGTCAAGAATTGGAAAACCTTGTCTCATCAAACAAACCATCTAAAAAATCGGTTGCTACGCTAATTGATGAATTCAATAAAGGAAACATCACTGAAGAAAATTTATTTACAGAATTACGCAACAGCATAAAAAAGACAAGCTCAGACTATTTAAAAGCAGCCTGTAATGAGCATTGCTCATTACAGTCGCATTGATGGGCTTGATGATAATAATGAAGAAGCACTAGAAGAAGTTGCTTGGGGCCCAGAAAAGAGAAATTCGTTGATCTCTTTTAATAAATCACAATCAACCGGTCTTTGCCCACAACCTTGCATATATTTAATAAGCTGATCTTTCATATCCGCTTCAAATGCAGATAATGTACTCTCTGCTGTTTTCACAACATGGAGTTTCTGCCTTATATCTCCCGTTAAAAGTATTTTCAATAGCGTATCATACTCAGCATCTACATTAATTTTATCTTCAGGCGCTATAGTCTTATTATAATTTTCCGCATGCAATAGACAACCCATCAGTGCTCTTAAATATTCTTCTGATTCTCCAGAAGTGATAACCGAAGTATCTGTTAAAGCCGCTTGCGTAGGCACTAATTCAGAACGATAAAAATTCGCTAATTCAAACTGTGCAGCACTAAACCCTACTTCTTCTGGAGGAATACTTGCATACATTGATAGAAGTTTTAAGGGTAATCCATCGATAGCGTGAACCGATGAGCTTGCACTGAAGCTATCGGTCGCCCAAGCAAAAAGCCTAGAAATAATAGCATTGGCTTTTTCATTTAATTCTCTTAAACCGGGATAATTTTTAGGTAAAAAATTTTGATGATCTAATAATTTTTCTAATTCTTGAATAACTTCATTACCCAATTTTTTAGAATTTTTTTTCTTTAAAAGATTTTCTAAGTTTGAAAAAACCTGAAAAGGCACCTCTTTATTACGATCAAGGTAACTCTTTATTTCTTGCCATACCTTATAACTTATCGCTTCCTTGCCATCAAGACCTAACTCTGTCACAGACATATTTTGCTTAAGCGCCGCGGCTATTGCTCGCGCTCCCACATTGCTTATTTTATTTGAACTAAGAATCAGTCTTTTCAACGAGGTATTTGTCTTAAGCATCTCGGCCATTGCCTGCGCTCCCGCATCACCTATTTCATTGCAACCAAGATCAAGATCTGCCAGAGAAGTATTTTGCTTAAGTGCTGCGGCTAAAGCCTCCGCACCCACATCACCTATTTTATTTAAACGAAGATCCAGTATTTTCAAAGCGATATTTTTCTCAAGCGCCGCAGCCAGAGCCTGTGCGCCCGCATCACTTATTTTTTTATTGTAAGAAAGGCAAAGTGATTTCAACGTGGTATTTGTCGTAAGCGCAACAGCCATTGCCTCCGTCTCCTTGTCCCCGATGAAATTTTCAGAAAGATGCAGTATTTCCAAAGATTCATTGTGACTAAGTGCCGCGGCTATTGCACTTACCCCCTCAAGGCTTATTCTATTGGAAGAAAGATACAGTCTTTTCAAGGAAGTATTTTGCTTGAGCGCCTCTGCCAGAGCACTTGCTTGCTCGTCGCACAGGCAGGCTCGAGAAAATTCAAATATCTCCAATGAACTATTTTGTTTAAGCGCCTCTGCCAAAATCTGTATAGCTACCTTCCCCATCTCTTGGTTATCAGAAAGACGTAATTTTTTCAGAGAGGTATTTTGCGTGAGCGCCGCGGCCATTGCCTTCGCCCCCGCCTCGTTTATTTCACAGCGATAAAGATCTAGTATTTCCAAAGAGGTATTTTGCTTAAGTGCTTCTGCCAGCGCACACATACCTGTTTCCTTCATTGGATTTTCAGAGAGCACCAGCGTTTTCAGTGAGGTATTTTGCTTGAGTGCCGAGGCCATCGCAGATACCGCCACATCAGTTATGTGCGTGTGAGAAAGACTAAGACTTCTCAGTGAGGTATTTTGCTTGAGTACCGAGGCCAGAGCACATCCTCCCACATCGTTTATTTCATTTTGACAAAGCTCGAGTGTTTCCAAAGAAGTGTTTTGTTCAAGTAGCCCTGCCAAAGCACATATCCCATCCTCGCTTATTGAATTATTATAAAGATACAGTTTTTTCAAAGAGGTATTTTTCTTAAGTGCCTCGGCCATTGCCTGTACGCCCGTATTGTTTATTTTATTTCGAAAAAGAAAAAGTGTTTTCAGCGAGGTATTTAGCGCAAATAGTTTTACCAGAGCACATACGCCGCTCTCACTTATTGAATTCTCAGAAAGCTCCAGTGTTTTCAGAACAGTATTCTGCACAAGCGCCTCAGCCACAGAGCATATCCCAACATCGTCTAAGCAATGTTCATCAAAACTAACTTCTGTGATTCTACAATTTTCCCGTTTGAGCGCTTCCACAAAACAAGGGATTTGTTCGCAGTTGTTGATAAATACTTTTGTTTGATTTTGAAATTCATCTGTTTGGGCATTCTTAGGCATAATCATTATCTCAGTTAATAAAAATTTATTTATTTTACACTAAAAAAAAATAATCTCCAAAAAATATAATTATTTTACTTCATATTTCCTTAATAAAACGATGGCATTTTCATCTCGATAAAATTTACATTTATTTGTTTTTTTATTTTTATATTGTAAGATACTCACTCATTTTCAAAATAATGTAAAGACCATGAACCCTGCTGAATTTAAAAAACTGTACCTCTTGGAATTACAAAAAATAGAATCACGTCAGGAAGGTCCCGATGAAACCACCAAACATATTTTAAATTTTATAGAAACCGTAACAGAAAACTATTCTAGTGATGAAATCAAAGAAATCGTAAAAGAGATGCCCGAACTTGCAGAAGGATATATTGCTCGTCTTAAACAACATCTTGTTAGATGTGCTGGTAATGAGGGCTTCATCCATTATACTACGCTAATTCGCTTTACAAGCGCAGCAGAACAAGGAACACTTGCCAAGACACTCGGCTTGAACCTAATGCAGGATCCGATACTGCTCCAAAGAACCTTGACTTCTCACGAAGCTGCAACCAACTTCTACAAAGAATACAATACAACGCATCCCCTACCTCCAACACAATATCCTTCTCAACTTCTTGAAAAAGGACTGTATGACTATTGGAACGAAGAACAGAAAAAACAAGGGAAGATACACATAGCCTTAGATCATATAAATGGAATATCATTAACATCGCCAATAGAACCTCTTCAGTTTATAAAGACTTTTGAAACCAATCAAGCAAAAAACAGATCACAACAAAACCTAAAAAATAAAAGACTTGAGCTTCAGATGACAGACCCAACAGGACCGAATCTAAGAGCTCAGCTCTCGCTATGTCGAAGTCAGCAACAGTATCAACACACACGCCTATATTTCATTGTCAACCATATAATAAATACTAGACGACTCGTCGCACAGCTCAAAGAACTAGAGGAGACTGCCCAAAGAAATCAAAAAGACATAGAAAAATTATTAGAAAAATTACCACAATTACTATCTGAACTAGAAACGAAGAAACAGGAATATCAAGAAAGATCAAAGAAATTACAAGATATAGCTCAACAGATTAAAGAAAAAGAAATGCTTGAATTAGAAGTACTGCGGTTGTGTGAAAAGCAGGAAAAAGAACTTCTGAGAACATTATCTCTTCATCCTAAAATATCTTCAGAAACAACATCAGAAACAGCAAATCTCACACAGGACCCTCGATCTTCTTCCTCTTTCACAACACAATCTCTTCCCCACCAAGCTTCCCACAACACTCAACAAGAAGCCTACCCACAAAAATTCGAAAATAAACTAAAAAACAAAAAACGAATTCAACATCAGAATTAGAGATCTTAAATAGAATAAAGGAATTAGAGAAAACGCAAAGTATGCGAGAATCTTCTATAGCACGCTCACAAAGAAAACAAATACAAGAAAAGCAAAACTCAGAATATAACCTTATGGAACGACATCAGAAACAACACGAAAAAATACTAGAAAATTTGAAGGAAACCTTAATAGAGAAAAAAGAAGAAATACTAAAAAAAACAAAGTACCGTTACACTTCAAATCGAGCTAACATCATAATTCACTTACAACAAGAACCTCCGGCTTTACAGTCAGAAAAATATTTACAATATCTTCAACTCTCACTAACAAAAAAAACAAAAAATCTTGGAAAACTTCAAAAAACGCAAGAAGACCTTAACAAAGAACTCACTCAAGCAAATCAAAATGCAAAACAACCCTCGCAGTCACAGCAAACATTATCAGAAACGCCACAAAAAATAACCACCAATGAAAAACGCCTAGAAATCAAAACACTGGAATTAGAAAAGATAAAACAACTTACTGAAATAGAAAAATTACAAACAAAACTCAAACAAGAAGAAATGCTCGATCTAGAAACAAATCAATTGTCGCTTTTGCCTTTTAGAAACATCTTGACTAGTGGACACCTACAAAAAGAAAAAGAATTACAGGAAAAAATGACAAGGAAAAATAAAAAAATAAATGAAGCTATTTCAAAAATAATTAAATTATTTAACAAATTCGAAACACTCTACAAAGAACAACTAGCCTCCTTACCTTTGACAAAAAAGCGATACTCTATGCCACGGCAATATCTTCAAAGCTCAGATGAACAAACTCAACAGCAAGAGGAAACACCATCGATACATCCTGCCTTATCAAGCATGCCGAGCTCATTTCACCCAAATGAAGAAAACAACGGGGAAATTGACATACCCGTCGACATGGGAGAAATTTCTGAAGAAGAAACTTCTCCTCAAGAAGAAATTTCAGTAAGCAATCGGCAAGCAAAGCTGCCTAGTCCCCCCAAAACACCAGAAGCTAACTCGAAGGAGATTAATGAAATTGAAGAAAAACCACTCTCTGTGTTAGTTGTGGTAGAAGCTGATGGTTCAGATGATGAGAACAGCCTTGTGAATTCACATCAAGAATCCCGAAAAAGATTTCTTAGCGATCCGCCAGAAAAAAACACCCACTATAATCTCCCCAAGGAAGCATTCCGATTACCTATTACTAATTCACGATCAGACATGAATGTGGGTTCATCAAATTTTTTATATTTTCTTCAAAATGCGAATAGTGCTCCACCGAGCTCTTCCCAACAACCTTCTTTCCCAAAAAAATCTCAAACTTAAAACGGAATCAAGTACAACAAAATAAATAAATACGCAATCAGCCAAAAATAAAAATTTAGTAAAATGTCCTTTCCGGTTGTGTCTGGTAGAGATAACTATTCACGATATTTTTCAAATATCTACCACAAAAACTCCCCTCTCCCCTTTTTAAAAAAAGGGGAGAGGGGAGAATAGGGTACAAACCGGGTAGACTGGTAACAGATTAAACCGGGATGATAGGTAACACTTTTTATTATTTTATAAAGAGGATTACCGATGACATGGAAAAACACGAATGCTAAATGTGAAAAGATAAAGTTTATTGGAGATTGGCTAAAAGAGGAATATAGATTTTCTGATTTGTGTAAAAGATATGGAATAAGTCGAAAAACGGGCTATAAGCTAATAAATAGATATGAAGCCGAGGGAGAGAAAGCATTAGAGGAAAAATCGCATACCAGGCATCATCATTCTAATGAGACAGAAGGGAGGAAAATCCAAAGAATTATTGAACTAAAATATCGTTATCCAAAATGGGGGCCCGAAAAGCTACATAATTGGCTAATGAGGAATGAAGCGAAAGCTGGTTGGCCAGCAGTTAGTACAATGGGTGATATTTTAAAAAGAAATGGTTTAGTTAAACAAAGAAAATATAGAAGGCGTGTTCCAGCGCAGGGCGTGCCTTTTCTTGAGTGTGATGCGCCTAATGTTGTTTGGAGTGCAGATTTTAAAGGTCAATTTAGATTAGGAAAAAATGGTGCTTATTGTTATCCATTAACAGTTTCGGACAATTACAGCCGTTTTTTATTAGCATGCGTTGGATTAGAAAGACCTACGTTAGAAGCCACAATAAGATGTTTTAAAAAAATATTTTATGAATATGGTTTGCCCGATGCGATCAAAACAGATAACGGGCAGCCGTTTGCAAGTGTAGGTATGGGGGGTTTAACACGACTGTCAATTTGGTGGATTAAACTAGGAATTATTCCTGAACGAATTGAGGCTGGATGTCCCGAGCAAAATGGACGTCATGAAAGAATGCATCGCACTTTAAAGGAAGCGACGGCTTTGCCGGCAAAAGAAACCTTTAGAAATCAGCAAAAATGCTTTGATTTTTTTAAACAAGAATATAATTATGAAAGATCGCATCAAGCACTAGAGGGTAAAAGACCTAGCGAAATATATAGAAAATCCATACGGTCTTTGCCTAGTAAAGAAAGTGAAATTTATTATCCGGGTTATTTTGAAGTTAGAAAGGTAAGAACAAACGGACAAATAAAGTGGTGTGGGAAAAAATATTTTGTTTCAGAGTTATTAAGAAGCGAACCTATTGGACTGGAAATAATTGATGAAGGTAGAGCCATCCTTTATTTTTCCAACCTAAAATTAGGAATAATTGATGCTAGAGAAAATAAAATTATTAGGCCCTAGCATCCAAAAAGTGTTACCTATCATCCCGGTTTGAAATGTTACCTATCAAGCCGGTTGCACAACGCCTGCGCGCGTAGCGCGTCAGCGAGGCGGGTGAGGGGTTTTGAAAATAAAAAAAGAGAAGAAATGTTTTTATTTTCTCCACCAAACTCTCCCCCAGGCCTTGAGAGAATTTTTTCACGGACGCCGAGCTAGTTGATAAGAACGCGAAAAGATCCTAGGTGAGAAATGTTTTTAGTGGTTTTGATTCGCACTTCCACATCTTGCTCTAGCAAATTAAGAAATTTAATAAGACGTTCAATAGAAAAAACAGAAAGCCTCCCTCGATTAAGCAATGAAATTTTCCCTTGATCAACATCCAGTAACTGAGCCGCTTCTTTTTGTTTTAGTTTCTTACGTTTAATAAGTTGATTAATTTTCATTGCGAGTTGTACTTTGGCAAATTTTTCTTTTGCATCTGTCATACCTAAATCAGCAAAAACATTATCACTCCCAACTTCCCAAGTGATTTTTTCGTTTTTAACAGTTACTCTCTTACTCATTTCACACCTCCTGAAATTTCTTTTGCGACTAATAAACGTTGCTTGATTAAATTAACCTCATGTTTAGGCGTCTTGATTCCTTTGGTAGACTTTTTCTGAAACGCATGAAGGATATAAATATACTCACCCAGTTTAGTCACATAAACAGTCCTAAATGTATCATTATCAAAATCACACCTTATTTCATACACGCCGCTAATACTCTTAAGTGGTTTCGCCGAATCAGGAAATAGCCCTTCCTGAACCAGATGAAGCGCATATCCAATTTCATCCTGCACTTCACTAGGCATCCTCTGTAAATCCTTTCTAGAAGCACCCACCCATATTAATTTTTTAAGTTTATTCATGTTTTTATCCTTTCCATATTTTTACTATAGCGCAAATTCCAAAATATTCTAATTTTAGCATAAATACACCCCCAAGCAATGGGTCAGTAGCCTGCAATGGTCTTTGCTAATTATAGGAAGGAAGCAAGCATTACAATAAAAAAATGGGATATTTTTTATGAATGATCATTTTTTTTCAAAACCGCAATATAATCCGCACTGAAAACAACTTCTTGATTATCAAAATAAAGAAACCGAATTGGCTTCTCAATGCAAAATCTCAAAATGTTCCCAGCCATTCTTTTTATTTTTTTCATTAATCCTCGCTGGAGCAATAACTTTGGTGCGGCAACACGTATCACTTCAAACTCAGCCATCATCGCAAGTTGAAAAAGTTTATGTCTGCCTAATGTAGTCACATGCGTTAAATCCCCATGCTGATTCATACGCCCGAAAGGACTGTCTCCATTGGGAAAACGCGCAATGAAATAAGCAGCCGATTTTAATAAGGATCGAATTTTTAAAAAAAATTCGGGTAGATCTTTTTGTTCAATATGCTCAATAACATTAAAAGCTACTATCAGATCAAACGAATTTTTAAAAATTTCGAAATCAAGATCATTAATGTCAGAAAACACGTCCACACTTTTTCGTTGAGCACGATCTCGTAAAATTGGAATAGCTTCAATCCCTATATAATGAACGCTCTTGCCAAGACACCATCCTAAAAAAGCACCATTGCCAAAACCAATTTCCAAAACACGCGGCGATGAAACCGTAGGATTTAAAAACGGCATGATTTCAAGTTCATAATAACTGTTTTCAATAACTGTATGTTTTCCAAACTCATTTTCATTCCAGTTTTTCCATTCAATATAGCTCATATACCCCTTTAGTTTTTCTCAACAACACATTGACCGCTCCAGCCCCACCTTTTTTCATGGCAGAATAAAAAGCCAAAACCCCTTTAGTTCCACGCAACCACATATTTATTTTATTTTTCAAAATAGGCAGCTCTCCTCCTCTCCCCCCCTTCCCATGCACGATACACACACAACGATGATGCTTGAAAAATGAAGAATCCAAAAAAACCTGGAATGCCTTCCACGCCTCCTCTACCGTCATGCCATGAAAATCAGCCATGGCTTCAATCTCAAAATTACCTTTTTTTAATTTTTTAAAAATTTTATGCTGCACCCCAGGACGACAAAAAGATAAAACTTCTTCAGCATTTACAGACGCTATTTTTTCTAAAAAAGGAGGGGGCTCAAAACAAACTTCTTCTACACTCACAATTTTTTTCACACAAGACTTTTGTTTTTCTATTTCCATCTTTTTATATTTAATCGGCTTTATGCCTTTTACAGCTTGACGAAACAAAGCGATTTCTGATTCAGTAATTTTTTTCAAACTACCTCCCCGGTTCCTCTCCCCATAACACTTTATGCAGTTGAATTTGAATACGAACAGGCAAATGATCTTCAAGAATCCATTCTGCTAAATCACGCGGGGAAAGTTGTTTGTAGCTTGGGGAAAACAATAACGAAGCTTTGCTCTTTAAATCATGACCTAAAATAACATCCTTAGCCCAAACATAGTCTTCACGAGAGCAAATTACAAATTTTATTTCATCTTGCGGTGATAGATATTTAAAATTTTCAAATAAATTACGCTGCACCTCTTTTGAATCCGGCGTTTTTACATCAATTATTTTTTTAACACGCTCATCTACCTCTGACACACTCAAAGCGCCACTGGTTTCAAGTGAAACATGGTAATTTGCATCGCATAGTTTTTTCAATAATTCGATACTTGCTTTTTGTGCCAGCGGCTCTCCCCCTGTCACTGTCACATAGGGCGTTTGATATTTTTTTATTTCAGATAAAACATCGTCTATCGTCCACCAGGCACCGCCTTGAAACGCATAAGCAGTATCACAATAGACACAACGCAAAGGGCAACCCGTCAAACGAATAAATGCCGTGGGCAAACCCACACGCGATGTTTCACCTTGAATGGAATGAAAAATTTCGGTAATACGAAGACGCACACTCAACCCTTACGCTCAAGGGCACCTCTAAAAATTAGAAATTTTGCGTTAAAACGAGGCGCACTCATTTTTTAAAGCGCAGTTTACATAGAAGTAAATGAGCATTTAAAAAATGAGTGCAACAAAGTTATAACGCAAAAGGGCAATTTTTAGAGGTGCCCTTAATGCCCTTGCTGTGTCATTTCCTGCAACCGCTCATCTGCAAGCAAAGCTGCAGTTGTGCCAGGAAATTTTTGCTTAACAGCATTAAATTGTTGTCGGGCTTGAGGCCAATTATTTTGTTGCGAATAAATAAATCCGATTTTTAATAAGGCTTCAGGATATTTCGAACTTTTAGGATTTACTAAAACTTGATTAAATTCCGTTGACGCTTTTGCTAAAGCCCCTTGATTTAAATAAATTTCACCTAGCCAATAATGCGCGTTAGCAATATAAATCCCCTTGCTATACTCTTGTAGATAATTTAAAAAGGCCGATTTTGCACGTTCAAAATCTTTTACTTTAACGGCGTCATAGCCTTTTTGATACGCTTCTACTTCTTTAGAATTCGTTTCCGATGTCACAAGTGTAGACGCAGGGGCAGAAGCAGAACTTGAACTTACCGCGGCTAAACTGTTAGACGCTGTCTGTAACACACTATTTTGTTTGGTTTGATGCAGGCTCTCTTCTAAGCTGCCACGCAACTGAGAGACTTCTTGTCGAAGCTCTTCAAACTCAGTAGTTATTTCTTCTCGTGCACTCATTTGTTTTTCTAAACGACTCAGTCGCTGTTCTAAAGAAAGCGCAGGAAGCGCCGCCGCCGCATGCTTTGGCTGTTCTTCTGCCTCATCACTGTCTTCTTCTTCGTAAGCTTCTTTCACAGGCACGGCTTGTTTTGATGAAGCCGAGGTGTCTTCCATTCGAACACTTTCGTCAATCACAGGCACTTCAGCAGCAATGGAAGAAGAAAAATAAAAACAACTCCCTATTATTAAGATAGCTATCCCTGATTTTTTAGAAAACATCACTTGGCCTCATACACTAAGTTAACACGACGATCCAATTCATAATCTTCTTCCGTATGACCAGGCAATGCTAACTTTTCAGCGCCATAACTTACTGTGCGAATTTGTTCAGACGAAACACCTTCTAGTTTCAATAATGCAAGCACACCCTTCGCACGACGCTCACCTAAAGCAATGTTGTATTCACGACTGCCACGTGGATCGGTATGTCCTTCTAAACGAACACGCGCAGTGGGATGGGAAATAAGATAGTGTGCTTGCACAGCAATCGATTCCTTATCATCGGGATATACATCGCTACGGTCAAAAGCAAAATAGTAGGTTTGATTTTCTACTTTTAATGTGGCGGATTTACGCCCCCCCACATCTGCAAAATCTTCATCTGAACCCACACCCGAAGTTTCAACACCTTGTGTGCCTTCAGAAACAGGCGCGCCACCTTGTTTTGAATCATGCACAGTAGAACAAGCCACGAGCATCGTCGTCATAACAATAACAACCCAAAACAGCATTCGTTTTTTCATGCCTTTACTCCTTTTATTTAGGATAAAAACCCAGACCACGCCGGCGATCGGACTTCGCCTTCACGTGCAGGCAAACGCAACTGCACTCGCCCATCCGTGGAAATAATACCTAACACACCATATTCATTACCAAATAAAACCATACTTCCATTGGGCGCCAAACTCGGTGATTCGTCCCGCCCTGAACGACTTAATAACTGAACGCTACCGGAATTAAGATCAGCAAACGCAATAGTATAGCCTTCCTCTGCCCGATGTAACATTATCATTTTATTTCCTTCCGGCGTTACCGAAGCACGTGCATTATACGGGCCAGAGTAAGTTAAACGCTCAATTCGCCCATCCGTCAAATAAACACGATAAATCTGCGGCCCGCCCGAACGATCAGAGGTAAATACTAGGGATTTTCCGTCCGGAAACCAGGAGGGTTCAGTATCAATACTTGAACCGGTCGTCACTTGCTGTAATGCTTTTGTTTTTAAGTCTAAAATATAAATTTTAGGAAAACCACTTTTTGATAAGACCAAAGCTAATTTACTGTCGTCTGGCGACCAAGCCGGTGCGCCATTAATACCCGGATAAGAACTGACTTTTTCACGCTGCCCGGTTGCCACCTCCGTCACATAAATCGTAGCACGCTTATTTTCAAAGGAAACATAAGCCACTTTACGCCCCCGATGAGACCAAGCAGGCGACATAATAGGCTCAGGTGAAATCAAAATAGGCTGGGGGTTATAACCATCGGCATCCGCTATCTCGAGTTTATAATTTTTATTTTCACCACGTGATTGCACGGTGACATAAGCAATCCTCGTTGAAAAAATGCCACGTTGCCCAATCATTTTTTCATATACCAAATCACTGATACGATGCGCGATACGACGCAAATCTTTGCTGTTGATTTCCCAAGTTTGGGTGAGTGCAATAGGATTTTGATTAGCTCCATTTTCCGTTCCTTTAAAAACATCTAACAAAGAAAATTCAACACGCACACGACCCTGGCCTAATGACTGGACTTTTCCAACCACCAGATTATCAACGCTTGAGTTTTTCCACTGATTAAAGTCCGTATTTTCCTTATTCGTAGGGAATTGTTTCATTAAAGAAACAGGCAAAACGTTGAAACGCCCACTGTTTTGCAAATCCGCACTGACTACTTTTGCGATATTATTTCCATCATCTACACGACTTTGCCCTTCAAAAGGCACCACTGCAATCGGCAATGCACCGACCATGCCTTGAGTTAATTCAAGATTCAATATTGCTTGCACTTGAAAAGGCATCAATAAGAAAATGAACAGGAATTTTCTTTCAAGATTGCTCAGAAACATTATTTTCACCTGGGTTTTTAAATAAATTTGAACGGCAGAAATAATAACGCCTTCCCCTCTATGTCACAAGTTCATTGCTTTTTTTAAAGATACTCTTAAGGTCTTACGACTAAATTAATTACTTTCATTTGATTAAACAAATCAGCTTCTGGCGGCACAGGCAAGGGCGAGGCTTTATAAACTGCAGCACGCGCCGATCGGTCAAAGCCTTCATTGCCACTACTTTTTATCAATTCCACATTTAATACTGTACCGTCTGATTTTAAATTAATTAACAATTGTGCGGATAAGTCCGGCGAATAGCTTTCAGCCAAAATCCAGCGTGAACGAATCGCCTGCAAAATAAGCGCATTATATTTATTAACAACACCTTGGGCTTGCTGCTCTTTAGTCAACGTCAACTGCTTTTCTTCTTTTGCTAATTGCTCCGCCCATAATTTCTCTTCCATTTTTTTTTGAGCTTGTTGTTGTTTCATCATCACCGCTTTTTTCTCTATTTCTTTTTCTTCTTTTTTAATTTTGTTTTTTTCTGTTTTTATTTCATTTTTTGTTGTAACCGGTTTTTCAATTTTCGTTTTTTTATTTTCTATTTTTATCGATTTTTCAAGCACGAGCTTTTTAACTTCAGTTGCAGGCTTTTCAATGACTTTTGAAGGCTTTGGTTTCTCAACCAAAGGAAGCTTTTTCTTTACATCAAGTTTCTCTTCTTGCGACAAAACAATTTCTTTTTTTGTGTTTTCTTGCGGCAACATCGGCTTGGGTAGTTCCACCAAAGAAGCTTTCATGACTGACGATTGCGATACATAATTTACTTTTTTATAAAAATTAAAACTAAAAAATAAAAAATTTAAAACCAGCACGTGAAGCAGTGCAGAATATAAAATTGAAGTTTTATACACCTTGACGTCTTTCATACTGTCGTCAGCAATGGCTCCGTTACCAAACCCACATTATCGATACCTGCTTGCTGTAACAATGCAAACAATTGCACGACATGCCCATAATCTACTTGCTTATCCCCTTTAATAAATACCGCGGGTGCAACACTGTTTTTCTCGGTCTGCAACGCTTTTTGAATATGCCCGACTAGCTGGCTTGCCGTTAGATGTTCTTTAGGATCGACCGCAGCACCATTTAAATAATATTTTCCTGATGCATCTACTGTTACAACCAAGGGTAACTTTTCTTGGGGCGCTAATTTTTCCGCCGTGGTTTTTGGCAAGCTGACTTTCACCCCTTCTGTCAATAAAGGTGCGGTGATCATAAAAATCACTAACAATACCAGCATGACATCCACGTAAGGCACCACGTTGATTTCTGCGATAGGTCTTCGACGCTTTTTGTCATACATTTTCATACCACACCCGTCATTGTGTTTGTTGAAAATAATTGTCGTTGCATTAGCGTCGCAAATTCTTCTTGAAATGTTTCATACTGCAACATCAATCGTTCTACTTGAGATATGAAACGATTATAGGCCACAACCGCAGGAATAGCGGCAAATAAGCCCATTGCCGTTGCAATCAAAGCTTCTGAAATACCCGGTGCCACCATGGCAATACTGGCCTGCTGCACTCCCCCCAAAGCTTGAAATGAGGTCATGATGCCCCACACCGTCCCAAATAAACCAACATAAGGGCTCACTGATCCAATGGTGGCAAGGATAGGTAAATGCAACTCAAGCTGATTAAATATTTTAGCTGTTACAACACGCATAGAACGCAATATCGACTGAAATGCAATTTCAGAATCCAAGTCACCACGTTGTCGTAATCGCAAAAATTCTTGATAACCTGAAGAAAAAACACCGTTAATGCCTTCTTGATCAAGATGTTGTAATTTTAATTGTTGATAAAGCTTAGAGAGTTCAACACCTGACCAAAATTGATTTTCAAAATTTTCAAAAAGTTGCTTTGCTTGCTTGATAAACTGAGAACGCTGAAAAATCAATACCCACGAAACAAATGAGGCAGCAAGCAGTAATAACATGACACATTTCACAACTATGCCTGCATGTAAAACATACGTCATTAATGTCGAGTCCACGTTTCCTCCTAATGTTTGATCAATCGCTTTGGCGCTACACGCCCATCCGACAATATCACACCGATACCTATAAAATTACGATCAGAAGAAATAAGTTTAACATACCCTTGCGTAGGCGCATGGGGAATCAACACCGCTTGGCCTCGCTGAATATAAAAATGGGTCGTTGATGTTAATTGGACAGCAGGATAAGCTGTTAACAAGCTTTCAACAGGCAATAATAAGCTTCTTAAAACCTCTTTATTATCTTCAGATGCAATCAATTTTTCAAAA
>MGYM01000060.1:3897-4048 GCA_001801745.1 Gammaproteobacteria bacterium RIFCSPLOWO2_02_FULL_38_11 | reverse complement strand
CTGACTTCCATCAAAGCATGATTATGCTCAAATCCAAGTAATTGAATCGAGTAAATTTGCACGCAACGAGGCTCACGAGGAACTTCTATGCCTTGACGCGCCAATTTATAAAGCGCTTGTCCTTGATATTTCAAAGCGGAATACATCGGAG
>MGYM01000060.1:1372-3871 GCA_001801745.1 Gammaproteobacteria bacterium RIFCSPLOWO2_02_FULL_38_11 | reverse complement strand
GTATTTACAACAGATGATAATTGTTGATATTCCACGTTAACGGCATGACGCTCAATGATTTCACCTTCAGCATCACCCGTATTTGTTTTCTCACCTAATTTAAATTCAACACGATACGATTTATCAGCATTTAAAAGAAATTGTAAAAACTTAGTTGCTTCACCAAAGCATATCGGCAACATACCGGTGGCCAAAGGATCTAAGTTTCCTGCATGCCCTGCTTTTTTCACACCGTAAATTCGTTTTACTTTTTGCAAAGCATTATTAGAACTTAAACCGATGGGCTTATCTAATAACAACACATTGCCTTCGAGGGAAATCACATACAACCTCTTTGCATTATGAAATGATATTGACGAAAAATGAAAATTGTTACCTATGCCCGTTACCCCATGAAGATACGAAGTTACAGGTAGATTTATTTCTAATTTTTAGAGGTGTCCTTATGCAAACCATGATCTAAGGCCACAGCCTCATCGATCAATTGCGTTAGTTTTCTTGCATCATTTAAAGAAGTGTCATAATAAAATTTTAATTGCGGCGCAATGCGAAGCTGAATCGTTTTTGATAATAAATGTCGGAGAAGTTTATTGTTTTCTTCTAAAAAAAGAAGCGCTTCTTTTGCTTTTTTTTCTTGTAACACAGTGACATACACTTTCGCATGATCCAAACCCGCAGACACTTTCACTTGTGTCACTGTGATCATACCAAACTCTTTAGAAGGCAATTCGCGTTGAATTAATCTGGCCAAGGCATGATGAACTAATTCAGAAACACGCTGCGCTCGAGTAAATGTTCTTGCCATTCTTATTTCTCACTTTGAATGCACTCGTTCAGTTTTTTTATCATCTATCACACGCGTAATACTGATAACTTCAAACGATTCTATTTGGTCACCCACTTTGACATCATTATAACTTTTTACAGCAATACCACACTCCATCCCTTGTCTTACTTCACTCACATCGTCTTTAAACCGACGCAAAGATTCAAGCTCACCTTCGTAAATCACAATATGATCGCGCAGCACACGAATGCGACCATTTCGCTTCACCATCCCTTCTATCACCATACAACCCGCAACTGCACCAAATTTAGAAGAATGAAATACTTCACGCACTTGCGCCAAACCTTGAATTTGTTCTTTGATTTCAGGATTTAACATACCGCTCATGACATTTTTAATATCATCGATCACGTTATAAATGATGCTGTAATAATTCATTCTTATGCCTTCGGATTCCACAAGGCGTTTTGCCGTCGCATCTGCTCTCACGTTAAATCCAATGATCATGGCTTTGGATGCAATCGCAAGATTCACATCTGATTCGTTGATCCCACCCACGGCACTTGCAATGACTTTTATTTTCACTTCCTCAGTAGAAAGTTGTGACAACGCCAAACTTAAAGCCTCTGCAGAACCCTGCACATCCGCTTTAATCACAAGATTCAAGGTGTTAATTCCCGCTTCACCCACACGTTCGAATAAAGCTTCTTGTTTTAAGGCATGTTGTTTTGCCAAACGTACTTCACGGAACTTACCTTGTCTAAACAAGGCAACCTCTCTAGCTTTTCGTTCATCCGGCACAACAAAAGCATCATCTCCAGCAGCAGGCACATCAGACAAACCCAAAATTTCAACGGGAATAGAAGGACCCGCTTCTTCAACTAAAACACTGCGCTCATCATACATTGCTCTGATACGACCGTAGACTTGCCCTGCCAATAAAATATCGCCTTTCTTCAACACACCATTTTGAACAAGCATCGTTGCAACAGGCCCACGCCCTTTTTCCAAACGAGATTCAATAATCACACCACGCGCAGAAACATTCACTTGTGCTTTCAATTCTAAAATTTCAGATTGCACCAAAATAGCATCTAGTAAATTATCAATACCCATGCCTGTTTTTGCAGAAATAGGCACGAACTGTGACTCCCCACCCCACTCTTCTGAAATCACATTATATTGCGACAATTCATTTCTAATTCTTTCAGGATCCGCCGAGGATTTATCCATTTTATTGATTGCAACAACAATAGGAACTTTGGCTGCTTGTGCATGCTGTATCGCTTCAATGGTTTGTGGCATCACACCATCATCAGCCGCAACAACTAATACAACGATGTCTGTGATTTTTGCTCCGCGCGCGCGCATCGCCGTGAATGCGGCATGACCTGGTGTATCCAAAAACGTAAGCATCCCTTTAGGCGTTTCAACATGATAAGCACCGATGTGTTGTGTAATACCACCCGCCTCACCTTGGGTCACCTTGGTTCTACGAATGTAATCAAGCAAAGAAGTTTTACCATGGTCAACATGCCCCATGATGGTAACAACAGGAGGCCGTGTTTTTTGTTCTCCCTCTTGTGCATATTCGCTGATCAGCGTTGTTTCAACTTCATCTTCTTTTACTATTTTGGGCTTATGACCCATTTCTTCAACCACAATAACCGCAGTATCTTGATCGATGACTTGATTAATTGTCGCAAGCACAC
>MGYM01000060.1:0-1353 GCA_001801745.1 Gammaproteobacteria bacterium RIFCSPLOWO2_02_FULL_38_11 | reverse complement strand
TGCACAACCGGCGCAACGGGTTTCTCAAATTCTTGTTTAATAAATTGAGTCGCCGCTTGAGATTTTCTCCCACGACGACGCGGCCGCATCTCGTCGATTTCAGGACCATCGTCTAAAAATATTGATGAACCTCGACGATATTTAATCACTTCACTTTTTTCACTTCCTCGCCCTTTTCCTTTTTTTTCTGCCATACGACGACGACGATCACCTTCTTCATCCGCTGCAGTTCGCTTAGAAGGTGTTTCTGCCTTTTCATGCTTTGCTTTCTTTTCTGTTTTTTCTTCTGTAACAACTAAAGAAGGCGCTGAAGATACCGGCATTTCTTCAGTTGATTTTTCAGGAAGTATCGTTTTTTCTGTTTCAGGAAGTTTTTGAGTTTCTTCTAAGATTACAGCCGCTTCGACAGACATATTTATTTCTTCAGACACGACAACAAGCTCAGGCTCCGCCTCAGAAGGTTTTACAAATGTCCGCTTACGACGAATTTCAACATTAACTTTTTTCCCTCGTGTTTGAGGCGATGCTTTAACTTCTTCTTTAACTGTTTTTCTCTTCAATGTAATTTTTTTAGGTGCTTGCGCCAAATGTGTTAACAAACGCGCTTTTTCTTCATCAGAGATAACATCCTCGGCAGATTGTTTTTTAATATTTGCCAATTGCAATTGCTTAAGCAATTGATCGGCAGAAACTCCAACGACCTGGGCGAGCTGTTTAACTGTCACGGTTGACATATCTATCACACCTTTGATTACACTTTATTTAAACCATGGAGCACGTGCTGTCATAATCAGCCGCCCTGCTTCTTCTTTACTGATATCCGTTATCGCTTGTAAATCATCCACAGATTGCTCTGCGAGATCTTCCATTGTTGAAATTCCTTTTTTTGCAAACTGATTAGCGAGTTCTTCTGTCATCCCTTCCATCTTTAGCAAATCTTCTGCTGGCATTTTAGCTCCCCCCCCCGACAACATCTTTGTTAACAGATAATCTTGTGCACGTTGACGCAGTGCAGCAACAACTTCTTCATCAAACGCCTCTATATCCAACAATTCTTCTTCTGGGACATAAACAATTTCTTCGATAGAAGCAAAGCCTTCGTCAACCAACACACGCGCAACATCTTCATCGACATCCAAATGCTTCACAAAAAATTGTAAAACATCTTTTGCTTCAGACTCTGTTTTTTGTTTTGCTTGGTCTTCCGTCATTACATTGATCGCCCAACCCGTTAATTGCGTTGCCAAACGAACATTCTGACCATTACGACCAATCGCTTGAGATAACTGCTCTTCTTTAACAGCCACATCCATCGTATGTTTATCTTCATCGACAATAATCGAAGCCACTTCT
>MGYM01000059.1 GCA_001801745.1 Gammaproteobacteria bacterium RIFCSPLOWO2_02_FULL_38_11 | reverse complement strand
TTTTAAAATATAGCAGAAAATTTATATTAAAATAAAAAAATAGATTATATTTTAACCACGAGAGGTATTTTATAGAAAAAACCATTGAAATGATCAAGGGCTAGGAGCCGTTTTCATTTCTTCAAAAGCGGGAGGGTCTGAAATTCTTGTTTTTATGATGTTACGTAAATCTTTAAGTAAGCTTTCTTGTGTGATATGTCCGTTATTAAAATTACTAATGATTTTAGAAATTAATTCTTTATTTTTTTGTTGGTTTGGAGGGATAAGGTTTTTCAATTCTTGGCATTGTTCTGGCGTGATTTGAATTTTGTTTGTAGGTAAGAAAAGAAAAACTGCAGATTTAAAAAAAATCGAAGAATTTTCTGTTTTCGAAGGAGGATGGAATAAAATTCTTTCTAAATAGAAATCCAGTAAGGCATCATCATCCTGTCTACTTATTATTCCTTTTAGCTTTTCCAAGGCTAAATGATTGTTAGATAGAAGGGTGCTGAGTTTGTCTAAAATCATTTCTCGAATAATCTCGAATGAATTTTCATTTTGTATATCGTTAGGCTCGTTAATCGTTTCGGCTGCTTGCTTCTGGGCAACAACATCGACATCCTGGCTTGCTGCTTGTGCTGTATTGGTTTCTTCTCTGTCTTGAGCGGAAGAATTATTTTTTTTTGTTGGAAAATCAACAAAAGATGCGGTGACACCTCGGGTATCGCTTTTTTCTCTCAAGAAACCTTCTGCTTCTTCGATCATTTCGTGAGGAGGGTCGCAGCGTCTAGCATATTTTAAAAATTGTGAAAGCTCGTCTGTCGTTAAATTTCTTTTTTCTTGAGAAATGAGTCCTATATAATAATCTGCTAATGCTCGTTGTCCTTCATTGTAATCAAAGTGTGTTTTTGGAAGCCTCTCTAGTTCTAAAGAGATTGTATTTAATGTGTTGGGTGTTAGCAGTTCAAACTTGAATCGTGAAATAAGTGCTGAGATGTAAAAAATAGAATTTCTAGATACTTTTCCCAAGGACTCAAAAATTTCTTTTTCTCTCTCCTGTTTAAGAGGTGTGTTGCAAAAATTAGAGATCAAATCTTTCATCTCGGTATTTAGAAAATCTTTTTGTGAGTCACTAAAACCAATCCCATTTTCTGAAAATAATTTTTTTAATTCCTTAAGAGCTTGACCGGGTTTTTTTTCTTCAAGAAGAGAGGCTGTTTCTCTTATCGCATTACTAAAGAGAATGAGTTTTTTTAAAATTTCACACTGCTTCTTTAGAGCTTGATATACATCTCCATAATTTTCATGTTGATCAATATAGGTCTCGATAGATACATCTTTAGTGGTTTCTTGAGTCAAAATTGTCGTGAATTGTTTTGGTGTTAGTTTTGCATTTTTAGTTGCTTCTTCTAATAGCTTTAGATACTGTTGTATTATCTCCCGATCTTCTTTTCTAGCAATGAGTGTCCCCAGAGAGTCACCATTACTATTTCGTTGTGTCAAAATGATTGTGAGTTGTTCTGCTGTTAATTTTCCATCGTTAATTGCATTCTCTAGTAGCTGGAGATACTGTTGTGTGCTTGTTTTATTTTGCTTTTCAGCGATGATCGTTGCCAGAGTTAAGCCTAGATTACTCTTTTGCGTTAAGATCATCGTGAGTTGTTCTGAAGTTATTTCTTTGTTTTTAAGTAGATTATCAAGCAATTTGAGATAGCATTGTGTGCTTATCGCATCTTGATTATAAGCAATAAACATCCCAATAGAACCGCCCGTAACATTTTTTTGTGCCAAAATCGTCGTGAGTTGTTCTGATGTCAGTTTCCTATTTTCAAAGACATCGTCTAAAAATTGAAGATATTGTTGTGTGCTTATTGCATTTTGATAGGCAGGAATTATCATTCCGATAGACGCACCATCAGTATCTCGTTGCGTCAAGATCCTTTCGATTTCTTCTCCAGACATGCTCTCTAGCTGTTTAAGATACTCTTTTATTGCTCCTTCATCTTGAGCATGAGCGCTGGCTATTCCGCCAGCCAAGGAAGAGGCGTCTGAAGATGTTGAAAGAGTGAGTGTAGTATTTTCGAGCTCTTCTATGTCTTCTTCATTTGACTCAAGTTTTTCATTTTTATTTTTACCCATTTGCCACTTCTTCCATTAAACCCATTTCAGTTTTAATAAAAGCTTAGTAAAGGATTGTTAAGATAATGTTAAGGGCGCCTCGTTCTAACGCAAAATTTCTAATTTTTAGAGGTGCCCTTAAATTAAAACACGCTGGCACAACTGGAAAAGAAACCCCGGGGAAAAACCTAAGAAAAGTAACAATAAAGCATTGGTGCTAATCGCAATTTTTGCATCTAAAGGAATAATAGGTAATGGATTTGGGGTCGATTCAGATTCGAAATACATCGCTTTAATCACAGCAATATAATAATAAGCCCCGATGATCGCAAAAATGAGTGCGACAGTGGCAAGCCAAACTAAATTTACGTTCACAAGCGCCGTTAACACCCCTAGCTTTGCAAAAAAACCTACGGTGGGAGGAACCCCCGCCATGGAAAACATCAGCAATAACATCAGGAAAGCAAGCCAGGGACTTTTGGAATTTAGACCTTTAAAGTCAGCAATAGATTCTGCTTCAATGCCGGATTTACTTAAAATACTGATCATCGCAAAGCCACCTAAGGTCATCAGCGCATAAGTAAAAATATAAAAAATACAAGCAGCATATCCTTCTTGATTTCCCGCAATCAAACCTAAAGACATATAACCCATGTGTGCAATAGAAGAATACGCTAGCATACGTTTTAAATTTGTTTGAGCAACCGCTACGATATTACCTAAACCCATGGAGAGAAGGGCAACAAGAATTAATAAGGGGCGCCATTGCAATTGTAAATCCGGCATCGCTTGAATTAATAGTTTGAACGTTAAACCTAAAATTGCAATCTTGGGCGCACTTCCTAAAAAAAGAGACATAATGCTGGGCGCACCATGGTAGATATCCGGCGCCCAGACATGAAAGGGTGCTGCCCCCAATTTGAATGCAATGCCGGAAACGATGAAAACAATCGCACAGGCAAAAACTAAATTATGTGTTGTCATGCCTTGAGAAAAAACATTTGCTATTTCATGAATATTTAAACTTTGTGTTAAACCGTAAAGTAAAGACATTCCATACAGTAACATCGCTGAAGCAAAGGAACCCATAATAAAATATTTCATTGCCGCTTCAGCACTTATAGCGTTATGTCGTTTTAAAGCAATCATGGCGTAAAGCGGTAAAGAAAGAATCTCTAAACCTAAAAAAAGCGGAATGAGATTCTCAGAAGACAGCATGACCATCATGCCTAATACAGAAAAAAGTCCTAAAACATAATATTCTGCCACAGGTATATTTTTTTCTGTTTCGAAAAATGCGCGCGCATAGAGAAATGAAAAGAAACTCGTGATGTAAATAAATAATTTTAATAATGTTGATATAGGATCTAAAGAAAACATCCCAGAATAAGTATAAACAGTTGGAAAATTTAATAATTTAATGGAAGCCAGGGCTGCTAAAATCAAAGCAGTTTGCGCAATATAATAATTAATTTGACGAAAATGTTTTTTTAAAAAACAATCTGCTAATAAGCTTAAGCAAGCAAATGTCAGTATGATAATCTCTGGTAAGGCACTGGCAAAATACATTATTTATTTCCGTTAAATTAATTTGGATTGCAAACTTAATGTTAATAAATGTTCGATTGTAGGATGTAATATTTTTAATAAAGAGTCAGGGTAAAGCCCTAATCCTAAAATCATCAAGGTAAGTAAAGAAAAATTAGCCATATCTATCATCTTAATGTCTTTTAAATGGGAGATGGTCGTGTTTGCGACTTTACCGTAAAAAACACGTTTGTACATCCAAAGAGAATAGGCTGCACTTAAAACTACAGTAGAAGTCGCTAAGAAAGCAATCCAAGGATTGGCTTGGAAGCTGCTTAATATCACCATGAATTCCCCTACAAAACCTGATGTGCCTGGCAAACCTACATTGGCCATCATGAATAACATAAAAAATGCTGCAAATACCGGCATGGTGTTGGCAACACCACCGTAATCTTTAATTAAACGTGTATGCAACTGATGATAGAGTATGCCTACGCCTAAGAATAAAGCTGCAGAACTAAAGCCGTGTGAAACCATCTGCACCATGGCGCCTTCAATACTCATCAGCGCTGCAGAAATATTTTTGCTGTGTTCAACGATGCGATAAATGCTAAAACAACCTAAGGTGACAAATCCCATGTGCGCAATCGAAGAATAGGCAATTAAGCGTTTCATGTCTTTTTGAATAATCGCAATAAATCCAATATAAATAATAGCAAAAAGTGAGAGGATAATCAGGAGTAAATCAAAGTGTTTACACGCGTCAGGTACAATGGGGAAACTAAACCGTAAAAAACCATAAGCACCGATTTTCAGCATGATAGCAGCAAGGATCACAGAGCCTCCCGCCGGGGCTTCTGTGTGTGCGTCAGGTAGCCAAGTATGCACGGGAAACATCGGTATCTTGATCGCAAAAGCAAGTAAGAAAGCAAAGAAAATTAACGTCTGTGGCAACATATTTAATTGCACAGAATAAAAATCTAAAATTGAAAATGAATTGGCTTTGTAACGTAAATATAAAAGTGCAACCAACATTAATGCAGAACCGAAAAAAGTATAAATGAAAAATTTAATAGACGCATAAAATCGATTTTGGCTTCCCCAAATGCCAATGGCTAAATACATGGGAATCAACATAGCTTCCCAAAAAACATAAAACAAAATGGAATCAAGCGCTGAAAAAACACCGACTATAATACCTTGCATGATGAGAAATGCAGCGAGATATTGCGTGATTTTTTCATGAATGGTATGCCAAGCATCTAATACAACGAGTAAGGTGATGAAGCAAGTTAATAAAATCATCGGTAGTGAGATGCCATCAATACCTAAAAAATAATAAATGTTAAGAGGTTGTATCCACACACTGCTTTCTTGAAATTGCATTGTAGGAAGGGTTAAATCAAAGCGATAATATAGTAAAAAACACAAAGAAATGCTTAAGAGCGAGCTTATTAATGCAATAAGTTTTGCGCGCCTCCCTTGATGTTCGTTTGAAAAAGCTAATATAGCCACACCGCCTGAGATCGGTAAAAAAATTAAAGTACTTAAAATTGAATGTAAAAACATTTTAATACCAGAGAATTAAAATTAAAAAAACAAGCAGACCAAAAGTCATAATCAAAGAATAATGATAAAGAAAACCAGACTGGATTTTTTTACCTAGCTTTGAAATTAAAACAATAAATCGTCCTGAGCCATTTACAAAGAAATTGTCGATTACGGCTTGATCGCCCGTTTGATAAAAAGAATTTGCCATGATTTTACTGCCATCAACAAAAACAATTTTATTAAAGTCATCGAATCCATATTTTTTAATTAAAAGAGTGTAAAAAATTGAAAATACTTTTACAAAAAATCCGGGCAATCCAGGCGCAACAATATAACAAATCCAGGCAAAAAGGATGCCCGATAAAGCAAACCATAAGGGAGGAGAGTGGATGCTTTCTTCAATGAGATTCACGGCTGTAGCATTTGCGTTTAAAAAATTATGAAAAACAACACTCGTGCCTAATAAACCTTGTCCATCATACAGAAAAGATTTTACAAAAATCCCACCGATGAAAAAAGAAGGAATGGCAAGTAACACTAAAGGAAGCCATATCACCCAAGGTGATTCGTGAGGGTGATGATGCGAAACATCATAACGTGGTTTTTGATGGAAGGTTAAAAACAAAGAACGGAAAGTATAAAAACCTGTGATAAAACTACCGAACAAAACACAAAAATAAGCATAGTGAGCGCCTGTGAGAGTTGCATGATGTACCGCTTCGATGATGGCGTCTTTGGAATAAAAACCAGAAAAGGGGGGGATAGCACACAGCGCGAAAGAACCTATTAAATAAGTGAAATAGGTAATAGGCATGATTTTCCATAAACCTCCCATCTTTCGCATGTCTTGCTCATGGTGCATGGCAATGATCACAGACCCTGCTGCCAAGAAAAGTAATGCTTTAAAACAAGCATGTGTCCCTAAATGGAAAATTGCAGCCGCATAAGCTTGTGCGCCCAGCGCGGCCATCATATAACCCAGCTGTGACAAAGTAGAATAAGCAATCACGCGTTTAATATCATTTTGTACGATGGCTACTAAACCTGTGAATAAAGCACCTGTGGCGCCAATGATGAGAACAAAACTGGAAGCCGTAGATGAAAGATGATAAAGCGGTGACATGCGTGCAATCATGTAAATACCCGCAGTCACCATGGTCGCTGCGTGGATCAATGCCGAGATAGGAGTAGGACCCTCCATCGATTCAGGCAACCACACATGCAAAGGAATCTGTGCTGATTTTCCCATGGCGCCTATAAATAATAAAATACAAATCACAGTGATCACCGACCAAGGATGATTTGAAAAAATGGAAATAGTTTCATGAGAAGCTTCACTGACATGATTGAAAATCGGAATATAACTAATAGAGTGGAAGGTCATGAGTATCAGCGCGATACCCAACAGAAAACCAAAATCACCCACACGATTTACCAAGAAAGCTTTTAAACTGCCTTCTACAGCGCTTTCTTTATTAAACCAAAAGCCAATCAATAAATAAGAAACCAAACCCACACCTTCCCAACCAAAAAATAATTGTAAAAAATTATTGGCGGTGATAAGCGCCAACATGGCAAAAGTAAAAAGCGAAACATAACTAAAAAAGCGCTGATAACCTGGGTCATCTTGCATATAACCAATACTGTAGATATGAACTAATAAGGAAACGAATGTGACAACAAGCAGCATGATACAAGTTAAAGGATCAATCAAAAATCCTGCTTCAAATGTAAAATGTCCAGTGATACCCCAGTTATATATATTTAAGTTAAAAGGACCAAGATGTTCAATGAGGATCCATTTTGAAATACAGATCGAAAGCAAAAAAGAAATAAAAACATAAAAAATTGTTAAGCGGTGAGACCACGTTGTCCCTATTTTTTTTCCAAATAATCCTGAGACGAGTGAGCCTAATAGAGGTAATGTGATAATCGCTATCGTCATGTATTTAATAAGTTGTTCCACGCTTCAACCTTTTAATTCATTGAGTTCTGCCACCACAACAGTATGGCGGTTTCTGAAAAAAACCATGAGTATGGATAATCCGATGGCAGCTTCTGCTGCGGCCACCGTTAAAATGAAAAAAACAAAAATTTGTCCGTGAATATTATTTAAAAAAGCAGAAAAGGCAATTAAATTAAAATTAACACCCAGTAATAATAATTCAATGCACATCAAAAGATTAATTAAATTTTTTCGATTGATGGTAAACCCTGTTAAACCTAAACAGAAGAGTATTGCCCCCAAAATTAAATAATGCTGCAATGTGATCATGGTTTTTTTTCCGATGACATCTTAACAAGACGTATGCGATCTTTTCTATGAATATCAATTTGATTTTCAATAATTTGTGTTTTGTGTGCTTTAGATTTAAGTGTGCGTGGGTTTAATGAAATTGCAGCGACGATGGCTATTAATAACAAAACGGCTGCTAATTCAAAAGGATAGGCGTATTGCGTATAGAGTATTTCCCCTAAGGATTGAATATTGCTGAAATCTTCAGGGTGTTTTACAAAATGATTTTCAAAAAGGTGAGATGAAAATATAAAAATTAATATCCCTGCAAATACCGCCATCAAAATCACAGCAAAAGGGAAATAACGTACAAATGTGGGTTGGTGTGCGTCACGGTCAAGATCAATTGTCATCACAACAAATAAAAACAAGGTCATCACAGCACCGACATATACTAAAATTAAAATTAAAGCCAAAAATTCAGCTTCAAGCATCAACCAAAGACAGCTACTGGCCACAAAAGCAAGGACAAGTGATAAAGCGCCGTGTACAGGATTTTTTAAAAAAATAACCCCTGTTGCAGAGAGTATTAAGCCTGCGGCAAAAACATAAAAAATAAAAGATTCAATTAACATAGCTTACCTATAAGGTGCATCTTCTGTTTTATCAGCAGCAATTTCTGATTCGTACTTATCACCTATCGCGAGCAATTTTTCTTTTGTCATGATTTGTTGTCCACGCTCGGTAAAATGATAATGTTTTTCTCGGGTAAGCACGATGGAATCCACAGGACAGGATTCTTCACAAAAACCACAATAAATACATTTAAATAAATCAATTTCATAAAGCGTTGTTCTGCGTGCACCATCAGACTCACGGGGTTTGGCTTCAATCGTAATAGCAAGAGCCGGACAAACAGCTTCACAAAGTTTACACGCAATACAACGCTCTTCACCATTGGGATAACGTCGTAATGCCAATAATCCTCGAAAACGAGGAGAGGTCGGTGTGGTTTCTTCAGGAAATTGAAGTGTTGTTTTGGCAGAAAAAAAATATTTTCCTGTTAAACGTAAACCTTGAAATAACTCAGTGAGCAAAATCGTTTTAAATAAAAATTTTAATTTTGATAACATAGAAAATATTTTCCTAATGGTTTTATGAAAACCAAGGTGGCAACTTTAACTGAACGGCAAGGCCCAACACAATAATCCAAACAATGGTAATCGGGATCAAAATTTTCCAGCCTAAACGCATGATTTGATCATAACGGTATCTTGGAAAAGTGGCACGCATCCAAATTAATAAAAATAGAAAAATACTGGTTTTAGCAAATAACCAAAAAAACCCCGGGACCCATGAAAACAAAACGCCTATGTAAGGAATATTTTCGAAAGGGGACAACCAGCCTCCTAAAAAGAAAAGGGCGATGATCGTCGAAACTAAAATCATGTTGGCATATTCAGCTAAAAAGAATAATGCAAATCCCATGCCGGAATATTCTACATGAAATCCTGCAACAATTTCTGATTCTCCTTCAGCGACATCAAATGGAGCACGATTAGTTTCTGCAACTGCACAGATCCAATAAACGAAAAATAAAGGAAAAAGAGGCAAGAAAAACCAATGAAAAACCCCCCCTTGTTGTTTTAAAACAATATCTTGCAAATTCATACTACCACTGGCCATCAATACGCCGACAAAAGCAAAGCCCATAGCAATTTCATAAGAAATCGTTTGTGCGGCTGATCGCATTGCGCCGAGCAAAGCATATTTTGAATTCGATGCCCATCCTGCAATTAAAATGCCATAAACAGATAAAGAACTGATGGCAAAAATAAAAAGTAATCCTGCATTGATGTTGGCTAACACCTTCCCTTGACTAAAGGGGATAACTGACCAAGCCACTAATGAAGGCGCCAGTGCAAGCAAAGGCGCGATAATAAACAAATAACGATTTGAGGTGGAAGGAATAATAATTTCTTTAGAAATTAATTTTAAAATATCTGCAAAAGGTTGCGCCAACCCATAAATGCCTACTCGGTTGGGGCCGATGCGTGATTGCATGTATCCTATGATTTTTCTTTCAAAATAAGTAAGGTAGGCAATAAATAAAATAAGTGGAATAGCGATGAGTACTATTTTAAGAAGAATAATAATTAAAGTTATTAGTTCATTCATCATCACTGTATCTTCTCTAAAATAACTATCTCTACAGGATCTAATGCAGCTGTTTCTTCAAAACCAGCAGGAATATAGGCGCAATCATCTGGGATGGTTTCATTAACACAAACAGGTAATTTTATTTTTTTTAAATTTTGGTTAATTTCAATTATTTCATTGTTTTTAAAATTTAATTTTTTTATCAAATGAGAAGAAATATGAATTTTTGGCGTCTCATTAAGCGGTGTTTTTTGTAAGGCTTCTGCGTGGCGTACTAGAGGATCAGCTTGGTAAATAGGCCAAGCAGTAATGCGTGTAATACCTTGTGGTGTTGTTTCTTGCGGCATACTGTTCTGTGTTGATGGGAACGTTAAGTCAGCGTCAGGTAAGGCTTTAATTTCATTTTGAATATCTTCTGTAGAAAGATAATCAAAATTTTCTAATTTAAATAAGTTAGCTAAAGCCTGTAATATTTTCCAACCCGGTCGCGCTTCACCAAGTGGCGCATGGCACCCTGTGAAGCTTTGATAGGTGCCTTCAATATTAATATAAGTCCCTGCAGTTTCAGTGAATGTTGAAAGGGGAAGTAAAATATCGGCTTTTTCTAGTAAAGTGGGAGAAGTAAAGGATGTGCAAGCAATGACTGTGTCGGTATGAGAAAATGCTTCTAGCGCAAGCGCTGCATAAGCAAGATCTTTTTCAGGTTCAATGCCAAATAAAAAATAGGCTTTACGGGGATGCACGAACATATCTTTGATAGTCATACCTGGGTTTGAGATAACTTCCCCCTTTTCTTTGCGATGAGGTAGAGCACCAGCTAACCAGGCGCCCGCTGCATTGGCAGAAAATGTTAATTGTTCAACTTTCAGGGAAGTTAATTCAGACAACACATTCAATAAGCGGTGAACCAATGCACGTTGTGGATGATTTTCTATGTGTTCACCCAATAATATCAGAGCATTTTCAGCTTGAGTTAAATTTTCCGCGATCGTATTCACAATATCAAAATGTTCTTTTTTATTTAAAAGTGATGATATCCATGCAGGACAGGGTTTGTTTTTTATGTTGGAAACAACTGAGGCTATATTTGCTAGCGTAGAAAGAATATTGCGTGGAGAAGTAATTATTTTTTTATTTATTTTAAATGTAAAAGGATAATCTATTGGATTAATACAAAAAACAGTGCTGTTTTGTGAAACGGCTTTTCTTACACGCGTTGCCAACAAAGGTTGTTCATGCTGTAAATTCGACCCTAGAATTAAAATTGTATTTTGATTTTCGATATCTGAAATTTTTAAATGAGAAAATATAGGGAGCAGGGGGTGAGATGCTTGATCTGAAAAATCAGTTTGATGTAATCGATGATCGATGTTATTACAACCTAAACCGCGTATCCATTTTTGCAATAAATAACATTCTTCAAGTGTGGCGTTAGGCGAAATCAGAGCAGCAAGTTCGGATGCATCTTGTTTTTTTAAAATATCATTAAGTTTTTCAACAGTATGATCTAAAGCTTCTTCCCAACTGACTTCTCGCCACTGTCCCTCTATTTTAATTTTAGGTGCAAGCAGACGTTCTGGGCTTCTAATGCCAAGATAACTAAAACGATCTCGATCAGAAATCCAAGTTTCATTAATTTCTTCATTTTCTCGAGGAATAACACGCATCACTTCACCGCGACGTGTGTGGACAAAAAGATTTGAACCCACACAATCGTGCGGTGAGACTGAACGATGCTGTGTTAATTCCCAAGCGCGGGCAGTGAATCGAAAAGGTTTAGAGGTCAGTGCGCCTACAGGACAAAGATCAATGATATTAGCAGCGATTTCTGAAGATAAACTGTGTTTTAAGTAAGTGCCAATCCAAAGATGTTCACCACGACCTAAAGTACCTAATTCACGCATGCCTGCAATTTCATCACCAAAACGAACACAACGCGTGCATTGAATGCAACGTGTCATTTCAGTCGCGACCAAAGGCCCAAAGTCTTCATCTACAACACTGCGTTTACCTTCTGTGAAACGCGAAACATCTTTGCCATATTCTAAAGAAATATCTTGTAACTCACATTCACCACCTTGATCGCAGATAGGACAGTCTAAAGGGTGATTAATCAGTAAAAACTCCATCACCGCTTTTTGTGCTTCACGTGCTTTTTGTGATTTTGTGAAAACCTTCATGCCTGCGGTGATAGGCGTAGCGCAGGCAGGCAGTGGCTTTCCTACTTTTTCTACGTCAACAAGACACATACGACAATTTGCAGCAACAGATAGTTTTTTATGATAACAAAATCGAGGAATAGGAATGCCTGCTTCATCAGCTGCTTCGATGATCATAGAACCAGGCTCAGCATTTAATTTTTTTCCATCAATTTCAATTTCAATGGTCGTCAAATGAATTCTCCGCTTAAACATTTTTTATTTTCGATATGGTAGATAAATTCTTCTCTAAAATGTTTTATAAAGCTTTGTACGGGCATGGCTGCAGCATCACCTAAAGCACAAATAGTACGTCCCATGATATTCCCGGCCACGTTATCCAGTAATTGAAGATGTTCTATTTGTCCTTCACCGTGTTCAATTTTATGAATGATACGTGACATCCAGCCTGTACCTTCGCGACACGGTGTGCATTGTCCGCAGGATTCTTCAAAATAAAAATGTGCAATACGTGCAAGAATTTTAACAAGACACGTTGTTTCATCCATCACAATCACAGCGCCAGAACCTAGCATTGATCCTGCTTTTGCGATGGAATCATAATCCATATCTGTTTGCATCATGATATCTGCGGGTAACACAGGCATGGAAGATCCCCCAGGGATCACTGCTTTTAATTGATGTCCGTGACGTATGCCACCGGCGAGTTCTAATAATTTTGAAAAAGGAATGCCTAGGGGTACTTCATAATTTCCTGGTTTGTTGACATGTCCTGTGACACTAAATATTTTTGTACCCCCGTTATTAGGTTTACCCAATTTTAAAAACCAATCTCCGCCGTGCTGTAAAATCACGGGGACTGAAGCTAATGTTTCTGTGTTATTGATAGTGGTGGGACGTCCATATAAACCAAAATTAGCAGGGAAGGGGGGTTTAAAACGTGGCATGCCTTTTTTGCCTTCAAGGGATTCCATTAATGCTGTTTCTTCCCCACAAATATAGGCACCTGCCCCTCGGTGGTTATGTAATTGAAAATCAATACCTGAATTTAAAATATTTTTTCCGATTAAACCCAAATGCGAAGCTTCTTCAAGTGCTTTTTCACAACGCTCGAACTCTTCCCAAAACTCGCCACGAATATAATTATATCCTACTGTAGCGCCCATGGTGTAACCGGCAATCGCCATGCCTTCAATAAGCTGATGTGGATTAAAACGTAAAATATCCCTGTCTTTACAGGTTCCGGGTTCACCTTCGTCTGAATTACATAAAACATATTTTTGCCCCGGCGCGGCCCTTGAAATAAAACTCCATTTCAAACCTGTGGGAAATCCTGCTCCGCCTCGACCTCGCAGTACGGATGTTTTTAATTCTGCGATAATGGTATCAGGCGGTGTTTTTTCTTTTAAAATCTTACGCCAAACCTCATATCCTCCCACGCTTAAATAAGCATCGAGCGACCAAGGTTTTTCTAAATGTAATGTTCTGAAACACACTTCATTCATTTTCACGATAATTCTTCCAAAATAATATCGATTTTTTCAGGCGTTAAATTTCCATGGTAAGTTTTGTTGATCATACAAACAGGCGCTGCGGCACAGGCCGCCAAGCATTCTACTTGTCGTAATGTGAATTTGCCATCAGCTGTTGTTTCATTATCTGAAACACCGAGTTTCTTTTTTAAATGTTTATAAATTTTTTCACTGTGATTTAACATGCAAGATACATTCGTACATAAATTTATTTGATGTTGTCCAACAGGTTTTAAGTTATACATCGAATAAAATGTTGCAACTTCAAAGACAGCGACTTTCGGTAATTGTAAATAATCAGCGATCGCTTCAAGTGCGGCTTCGGTCAAACTGCCTTTGTGGGCATCTTGCACAATATGTAATGCAGGCAATAAAGCTGAACGTACTTGTTCAGGAGGATATTTCTTTAGCCAGCTATTTATTTTTTCTTTTATCCCTTCAGATAAAACAAATTGTTTCTTCATTAACGATCGACCTCTCCAAATACGATATCTTGGCTTGATAAAACAGCAACAAGATCAGCGAGCATATGACCTTTTGTCATTTCATCCAATGAAGCTAAATGATTGAAACTAGGTGCTCTGATTTTTAAACGATACGGTTTGTTTGCACCATCGGAAATAAGATAAATAGCAAATTCACCTTTGGGGTGTTCAACCGCCGCATAACATTCACCTTCAGGGATGCAATAACCTTCTGTAAATAATTTAAAATGATGAATTAAAGACTCCATGCTCTCTTTCATTTCCACTCGGCGAGGGGGAACAATTTTATGATCGTTAATGTTCACAGGTCCTGGATTTTGCTTTAACCAGTCAACACATTGACGTATGATGTGATTAGATTGTCGTAATTCTTCTATACGCACTAAATAACGATCATAACAATCCCCGTTTAAACCCACTGGGATATCAAAATTTAAATATTCGTAGGCAGCATAAGCTTGTTTTCTTCTTAAATCCCAGGCGATCCCTGAGCCTCGTAACATGGGTCCTGAAAAACCTAATTGTAAAGCACGTTCAGGCGTGACAACACCAATCCCTACCGTACGTTGTTTCCAAATCCGATTATCTGTTAATAGGGTTTCATATTCATCAATGTGTTTGGGAAAGCGTTCTGTGAAATCCCAAATAAAATCTAATAAAGACCCTTGCCGATTTGCATTTAATTTTTTTAGTTCTTTTTTATTTCGCCAGCGTGAAGCTTGATATTGCGGCATATTGTCAGGTAAATCACTTTTTACACCCCCCGGACGATAATAAGTTGCATGCATTCTAGAGCCTGATACAGCTTCATAACAATCAATTAATTCTTCTCGTTCTCTGAACGCATAAAGAAAAACAGACATCGCACCAATGTCGATTGCATGCGAACCTAACCAAAGTAAATGATTTAAGATACGTGTGATTTCATCAAACATACTGCGGATATACTGTGCTCGTAAAGGAGGGGTGACTTGCAATAATTTTTCAATTGCCATCACATAAGCATGCTCATTACACATCATTGAAACGTAATCTAAACGATCCATATAACCGATGCTTTGATTATAAGGTTTTGATTCTGCTAATTTTTCTGTGGCACGATGCAGTAAACCGATGTGTGGATCAGATTTAATGATGACTTCGCCCTCCATCTCAAGTACAAGACGCAAAACACCGTGCGCGGAAGGATGTTGAGGACCAAAGTTCATTGTAAAATTTCGAATTTCAGCCATTTTTTTCTTGCCCTTCGCAATGATCTGTGCGGATAACTTTGGGTACAAGCGTGCGAGGTTCAATGCTTACAGCTTCGTAGATCACACGGCCTTGTGCGGCATCGAAACGCGCTTCCACATCACCAATCAAAGGAAAATCTTTTCGAAAAGGGTGACCTATAAAACCATAGTCTGTCAAAATGCGTCTCAAATCAGGGTGGTTTTCGAAAATAATACCAAAAAGGTCATAGGCTTCTCGTTCATTCCAGTTTGCAGAAGACCACACATCAACGAGTGAATCTACAAATAAGGGTTCCTCTCCAACAAAAACTCGAAGAGCAATGCGATGATTGTGTGTGATAGAGAGTAAATGATAGACCACAGCAAAACGGTTTTTCTTGGCGGAAATGGGTGGATTGATAAAGTTTTCACGTTGTACGCCCCGTTCAAATCCAGTGGTGCTTGCCTGCACCGTTTCCCATTCAGAAACACCGTGTTGAAAATAATCAACACCAGCGACATCCATTAACTGTTCGAATTTCAGCTCAGGATCATCGCGCAAAACAATACAAAGTGGACGCAGATTTTCTTTGGGTACTTCTAAGGTAAGTTCCTCGGCTTTAATTTGAGAAATAAAATTAAAATGAGAATAGCGTTGTTCTAAGCGTAATTTTAAATTTTCAACATTAGCCATAATTTTTCCATTCTGATGATAAAAAAGAAGGGCGTTTAAAAACATTTTTATTTTTTATTTTATTTTGAAGTTGAATCACACCATAGACGAGGGCTTCTGCTGTTGGCGGACAACCTGGAACATAAATGTCGACAGGTACAATACGATCACAACCACGCACAACAGAATAAGCGTAATGGTAATAACCGCCCCCATTTGCACAAGAACCCATGGAAATAACCCATTTTGGATCAGCCATTTGATCGTAAACTTTTCGTAAAGCGGGTGCCATTTTATTGCAGAGCGTACCTGCGACTATCATCACGTCAGATTGTCTGGGGCTGGGTCTAAAGATCATGCCAAAACGATCTAAATCATAACGTGCGGCGGCGGCATGCATCATTTCAACGGCGCAACATGCTAATCCAAATGTCACAGGCCATAATGATCCACTGCGTGCCCATTCAAATAATTTTTCTACTTGTGTTACAGCAAAACCATGATGATGGTATTTTTCAAGAAAGGTATCTATTCCCATTCCAACGCACCTTTTTTCCATTCATAAATAAAGCCGATGACCAATAAACCCAAAAATAACATCATGCTCCAAAAACCAAACCACCCTATATTTTTTAATACAACTGCCCACGGAACAAAGAAAGCAGTTTCAAGATCAAAAATGATAAACAAAATGGCGACAAGATAATAGCGAACATCAAAAGGTAATCTTGCATCGTCAAAAGCGGGAAAGCCACACTCATAAGGCGCTAATTTTTCTTTTGAAGGTTTGTGTGGTCCTAAGATCCAGCCTGCTAAAAGAGGAACTATCCCCATTAAAAAAGCTAAAATACTAAAAATTAGAATAGGTAAATATTCATTGATCATGGTTTGTTCACCGTTACTCTTCCTGTAACTTCATGTAGTGAAGCAAAGTTACCTGTAATTCCGCTTCGCTCCATTACAGGCTACTTTTATAGGTTATCAAAAATAGAAAAAAGAAAGCGAGTATATATCCTTTATTAGCCTTGTTTCAACTGAAAAACCGAGCCCTGGATTTTCAAGAATTTCTTTCTAAAAACTCAAAAGATCTGATAAAGTCACAAACGAAAAAAACAGGGTGGCTTTTCTCGCAGCCTTGCTTTTTTTATAAAACAAATCTAAAAGTCAATCAAATTTCACTCTTCTCGTATTTCCTAACTTTAAAAGAAGGAAAAATCAATGAATCCATCAGCCACCGCCAGTAGTTCTTCTTTATATCAGGGAGCAGAAAAACAAGGCAGCGATATAAACTTAGCTTCACTTGCCTATTCTTTAGAAAGCGATATTCAAAATGCACAGGCCAATAATATTGTTCACAAGCTTTATGTTTTATTGGATGAAGGGAAAAAACAAGCGCAAGAGAACACGTCTAGCGCGCATTTCAATCCTCTGCTTGTGATGCTGCATTTAAGTGACGTTTTATTAAGTCAAGATGCTGAAGTAATGAATGAGAAGCTCTTGGCTTATCGTGAACATGAAGCAGATATCCATTATTTATTAGCAAAAACGCTTCATTTCTATTTTGAATTAGCACTCAATCACTATTTGGAAAATCCTAAGTTGGTTTATAACAGCCTTGTAGAACGACGAAAATCATGTTTGAAACAATTAAAAAGTATCAGTGAAAAAAGCGATACACGCTTGGCTTATGAATTAGATTGCATCAAAGAGTGTTTGAATTTATTGGATACCAATGTTGGTTTGCTTTCTGAATTGTTATCTGCTTTACCCAAAGTGGCTACTCTTAAGTTAGGAGAAGTTAAAGATATTATTGCAGGACTTTATAACAAACTATCCCACAGTTGGTATGCATCCGTAGGTTTAATACGAGCATTAACAGATTTATTACTGCAATATGATAGTTTGGCAAAAGAAGCCTTAGATAAGGCGCGTGATAATACCATCTTGCTTAAAGCCCAGGATTTTTTAAAAGAATTACAACTTTTAATTTCAAAAGAAGCGCTTAAAAATTGGCATAATGCCTATGCTGGGGTAGAAGCGTTAGGAAACATCTGTAAATACGCACAATGCCAGGAGATACGCTCACAGGCTTTACAAACTCAAGCCGATACAGGCGCTTATTCTTGTTTAAAAGATTTTGCTGATTACAGTATTGATTTTGGAGCGGATGCCAATTGGCGTGTTCGGCTTATCGCAGGCACTACTTTTTTAGAATTATTGGCATCAGAAGATCAGAGCTTGCATTCTATAGAAAAAGAACTTTATCAAAAAATTCTGCAAAAAGAACGTGAGAAATCAAAAGAAAAAAAGCATCAAGAAGTAGTCAATGCACTAGAGGCTTTTGAAAAACACCCACAACAAAAATCACATTGGTGTTCTTGGAGGCGTTATTTTCCTTTAAAAGAAGCAGCGGTTTCACAAGAGGTGAGTTTTTTAGAAGAAAAAAGTCTCTCAAGAAAAATCGAATTGCTCCAACGAGAGCGCTTGGAAAATCAAGAT
>MGYM01000058.1 GCA_001801745.1 Gammaproteobacteria bacterium RIFCSPLOWO2_02_FULL_38_11 | reverse complement strand
TCAGCCCGGTGCTGCGCTTGTTCTTTTTCATGCTGCGCTTGTTCTTTTTGCTGGTCAGCGAGATCAGCCCGGTGCTGCGCTTGGATGAGCTGTTCTTGGGTCGCTTCCTGTTTTTTTGGGGTTGTTTGAGAAGATTGCTGCTGGGTTTTTGGAGTAGTTATCTCGCGGATACTTGCCGTAATGCCCCTATCTGCAAAAAATAATCTTATCCCAAACAAATCATTTTGCGCCCAGATGTTACGGGGTATCTGACGAAAGAGTTTGTTAATTCGAACAATAAAGTCTTTTTGAAGTTGTTCTTGCCCATTTGTCTCTGCTCGATTAAAAAGTAATTCAAATTGAGCCCGTATTAGGCAAAACCAATAGTAGCACCAGATACTGTTTTCTAAGTAACGTGTTTGATGTGGTTTGGTTAAGGCGTTATTGATACGTAACTCATGCGTGTTTGCACCCCAGCGTGAAGTAAATTCAGATGTGTTTAGTCTTTGTTCCAGGGTGGTGAGATATTCCTTAAAGCTCTCTCGCTGCGCAATCAATGCCGTAGATAATTGAGGAAACAAGGGGTTTTTAGTGTTTGCTTGTACTCCTGAAAGTTCGTTAAATTGATCAGTGGATTGCCCGCTTTCTTTGGTTCGGCGATAAAGTATTTCTAACACATGTGGTGAAATGGCATGAAAATATCTTTCTGTTTCTGTTTGTTGTCCTGAATAAGTTAGCAAATAATCTAATGCGGTTTTTTTATATCTATCTAATGCTATAGGATTACACCCTAATGAAATCAGTGTTTCAATGAGATTAGCGTGCGGTTTGTTCAGTGCTATCAAATGGAGTAATGTTCTGTCATCATCGTCTTTAAAATTGGAGATGACAGTTTTGATGTTGGTATCAATTGAGTATAATAAGTGGGTGACTTTAATAGACTTAGTATCAGAAATACCCATAACATTACAAAAAAGCTGGTAGCACTCGGTCCATTGCAGTGTAGTCCGTGATTGCAGGGCCAGTAAATCTAAAGGTGTTTTATTCTGCTGGTTAAGCAAGAGGGGATGAGCTCCGGCGGTTAGCAATAACCTAATAAAATCCTTATGACAACGTGAGCTTGCCAAGTGTAATAAAGTGTTTCCTCTGCTGTCTTGTTTATCCAGATCTAATTCATGGAGTAAGACCATGGCTTGCGCACGTTCAAGAGTGATTTCTTTGAAAAAACCTTGGGTTTTTAATGTATCTAAATGCGGCGTAATCAACTTCAGTGCCTGCTCTGCCTCATCCATTTTTTTTACAACGTCTGCAAAGTTTCGTTCCCTTTCAAAGGACTGAGCCACTTTTGTGCTTAGCAATGTCCATAGTGTTGCTTGATTTTCAAGTGTTTCGTATAGAATCTTAAAAAGAGCATCTTCAAAATTAGCAAGCCTGTTAATATCCATCGTCACTGTGAGTTGCGGTAATAAAACTTGACACTGTTGAGAGAATTTTTTTTCCCACAGAGATCGGTCTTTTTCATTGAAAATATCTAAAGGCGGTTCTCTTCCATAGTTTTTGTTAAACTCAGTAATCAAGATTTGTTTGTTTTCTTCACGGCTAAGTATTTCTATTATTACTCCTGCTTGTGGGTTACCCCCAGATCTCCGAGAGATGCTAGCAAGGTCTGAGCGTTGCTTATCGCGTATTTTTTTGATCAAGTCATAAAAATAAAGTTGAAACTGGACTTCTTCACGTGCTTGTTGCCAGTTTTCAGCTAAGTGTATTAAAAACTGCCGGCTTGCCATGTCTTCAATTAACTGACAGCGATCGGCATAAGGCATGCAGAGCAATTCCATTAATGCTTTCCCGTTATTGGCCTTAACTACTGTAAAAGCCAATGCTTCAACAAAGGAAAAATGTTTGTTGAATGCTGTACAGAGTAAATATTGGTTGTCTGCGCTTGAGCTTTCTCCGGGTTTACTTTTGAGGAAAGCAACTAAGCTTTGGCGAACGGGGAGAGGACAAGACCAAACTTGAAGTGCGCTAACGTTGTTATAGGTAATGGCTTGTTTTACATCAGAGTGAATGATTGCTTCAAGAGCGGGGAATCCTGTATTGATGAGCCTATTTTCATTTTGCGGTGGTGCAACTAATCGTGGTGTTGCGGTGTTATGGTTGAAGGTTGCTAGTAACTGTTTTTGACGCTCGAAGTTCTCTATGTGTTTTTTATATGTTTCATAATGTGTTTCATAAAAATAATCAAATCCGATCGGTTGGTTTGCTTTTTGAGGCGATAACTCTCGAGATAAGAGTTCAATCAACCAGTAGCCATCTTGATGGGGTAGCACGGTTTGTGATTGTTGGCGAAAAGTGAAAGTACATTGAAAAACGTGTTTTTTCATTGCGACATGAATGAGACCCACAAGCAAAGAAAGTGAAACAAAAGAGCGAATGCCGTGACGACTGATTGCCTCTAAAGGAGAGGGTAAGCCGCAGATCTCTTTATTGCCTTCGTGCCCTAAGGGGTTAAGGCAAATTATTTCATCTGGATAGACTTGTCCAGCTTCCTTTTTCTGCTGCTCTTCTTCTTTTTGTTTTTCTGCAAAGAATTCTCTGTGGTGCATCAGCAGAATGCCTACCCAGCGTGGATTTTCGCTAGATTGGCTCAAATTGATAGGAATGAAGCAGGTTTTTCCCGAAGCGAAAGCATTGTGAAAAGTTTCACAAAACTGCCGCATTGCGCTAGTCATTTCGTACTGAATAGCAGAAGATGAAGTCGCTTTTCTCTCAGATGTGTCTTCATCCTCATTCTCGTTTTTGCGAGAATGAAAAGGTTGTTGTGCTGAATAGAGTATAAGGCTACGGACCCCTACATAAAATGTTTTTTCCAGAAGAACATCCATGTGCTCAGCTGAAAGGGGTGAGACAATCGGTTTTATTTTGAGAGAAATGTCTGTCGGGGCAATACCGTTTTTATGATCGCGAGGCATGCTACCTTCCCCCCCATTCCTTAATCTTTTTGGTAATTTTTAGCCTATCATATTAAACATTTTTTTGTCAATTTTTTGCCCGAAATTTGTGTATAAATTATCCATCTAAGCCCTAACTTTATCAGCATAATTATATTTTAATGAAAACTCCCAGCTGGGGTTATAAGAAATATTTTCGAATTCCTTCTTTCCAAGGATATACCGTGATGTGTTTAAATTTCAGTGTATGCGGAACATTAGAAAAACAAACACATTCTGTTTTAGTGCGAAGATCTTTTTCTACTAAATGTAAGTGCTTCAACTGTTGTTCATGTATTTCATTTGCGCTTTTTATTTCAATCATCAGTAAGGGTTTTCCAGGTCTTTCAACCACTAAATCTACTTCCACATCGTTGTGTGTACGCAAATAAGAAAAACGATAATCAGGGTAGAAATAGTCGGCAAGCTTCATGCATTCTAGAATAATAAAATGTTCGAAATGTTTTCCATATTCATATGTTCCTTCTGAAATAGGCAGTAAACTTGCTCTGTTAAGTGCACGTGCAACACCTACATCGAAAAGATAAAATTTTGGTTTTTGAGATAATCGTTTTCTAAATGAATGTCTGAAAGCATGTAGATGGAATCCAAGCAGCGTATCTTCTAGAATAGAAAAATATTCTGAAACAGTTTTGTCATCGACGCCTATGTCACGTGCAATATTAGAAATATTGATAATATGGCCATTAGTTTGCGCGGCAACTTCTAGAAAATACTGAAAAGGCTCTAATTTTCGTATGAAATGTTCTGCCCATATTTCTTCTTTTAAATAAGTATGGCTATAGGCTCTTAAAAAATCAGCTTTATTTTCTGAAGTTTTTAATTTATAAATTCCAGGTAACAAACCAAAATTTAATGCTTCTTTTAAATTAAAATCACTCCCGAGTTCTAAAAAGCTAAACGGAAATAAATTTCTTAAAATGGCGCGGCCAGCGAGTAAATTTGCATTCCCATATTTTAATTTTCGAGCAGAAGAACCTGTTAAGATAAAACATTTCTGTGTTTCTTCTATGAGTGCGTGTACGACGTTCAGTAAATTTGGGATTTTTTGTACTTCATCAATAATAATGTATTGAATTTTTTTAGGAAGACCTAAAACAACTGCCTTAAGCAATTGAGGATCTCTTAAATATTTGCGCTCTTCTTCAAGATCTAAAAGATCGATATAAAGTCGGCTAGAGGCGGAGAAACTTGCTTTAATAAGCGTGCTTTTTCCTGTATTGCGGGCCCCAAAAAGGAAAAAACTCTTTTTTTTGGGTAATTTTAGTAATCTTTTTTTCATGACCATGCTCCGAAAAATCCGGTATTTTCTGGAGTATAGTCTATTTTTTTATGTTTTTCCAAGAGTCAGGTAGTCAGCGCATCTTATTAAAATTTCCTGTGTTTTTTTAAACACGGCGTCGGGTAGGGTGGATTCAAGGCATTCGGGCTGTTTAAATCCACGAGGACATTCTGACATCCAGTCATCTGAAAACCAATTACATCCCCCACAGGCTTGCGGTTTGAGATTAATGTTCCCTGCAATGGCAAAGTACTCAAAATTCGTCGGCCCAAATAAAGTAATGCAAGGGGTTTGTAATGCAGCAGCAATACGCGCTAAACCTGATTCACCATCGATATGCAATTTTGAATTCTTCAGAATAAAAGCCGCTTCTTCTAAAGATGTTTTATTGATAAAAGAATCCGTGATGCCTGGAATAGGCCGACTTGTTTTTGCCCCTAATTGAATGATGCGTAGGTGAGGGAAGCTGTCTTGTAGCAAACGACAGAGGTTTTCCCAATGCGCTAAACTCCATTGTTTTGTGCTGCGATGTGTTTTGTGAACGAAGTCATTATCAAAACCATCGTGTATCGTAATATAAGTGTGAGGTGTTAATGATTGTGATGCAAGATAGCTTTCAGAAGGGTGATCAGGATAAATTTTTAAATGTGTCTTTGAAATCGCTAAATCCAAAAAATACCCCGGCGCAGAAATACGATTGAATCCACGTCTGACCATCTCATAAGCGTAATATCCTTTAAAAAGATAACGTTTTCGTAAATATAGATCGTAATGTTGAAAATTATTTTTTTTGTTTTTAAAAATTTTTTCAATAGAAAGCGATAAAGGATGTAATTTTTTGTTTGTATTCACTTCCACTTCAAGCCAATCTGTGATTGTCAAAATCAAATCGTAATTTTTAGAATTTGTTTTGAGTGTGTCAATATCAAATAGCTTGTTTACAAAAGGGGCCTTTGAAAAAACAAATTGAAGTGCGCGCGTATTATGAAAATATAAGTCTAATTTAGGAAAACTTTTGTTTTCATAAAGGGCCGTTAGAAAAGCAGAGGCATTGACAAGATCCCCAATCCCACCTTGAAATTGCGCTGCAAACAGAACTTCAGAAGAGGTTTGAGATAAAACAGGCCTGGCAACAGAAAAAAATATTTTTTTGATTTTTTTAATGAATTTGTAAAAAAACCATCGAAAAAGATAAATAATGAATTTTATTTTTTTAGAGAATGAAACTTGTAAAAACTCTCTTTCAAGGCGCACCGCGGCACGTAGAAATAAAGAATAATGGTAGGGATCAATAAACCGATATAAATACGTCGTTCTTAAAAAAACGACATCTGGATGTTCAGTTAGCGGTGAATCTTTGTTTTTTTCAGGAGACATAATGCGTTATACTCTGGCGGCTGTTTTTAGCTAGATAGAAGAATCATGGATAATATTACAGACAAAATACGAATTGCAAAAAAACGTTTGTTGCAAATGCACTTTGAAAAGAAAATGGGGCATATTGGCGGGAATCTTTCGGCCTTAGATGCGATGATGACATTGCACCATGAAGTCATGCAAACAGAAGATAAATTTATATTATCAAAAGGTCATTCGGCAGGTGCACTTTATATTACTTTGTGGAGCTTAGGGCGTTTAACGGAAGAAGATTTGAAAACGTTTCATGGCGAGGGGACAAAACTCCCCGGTCATCCCGTGCCAGGATGGTTGTCTGAGATTCCTGTTGCCACGGGGAGCTTAGGCCATGGATTCCCTGTTGCTTTGGGTATTGCCTTGGGTTGGCGCTTGAGTCATAAACCCGGACATATTTATTGTTTGATGTCTGACGGGGAATGGCAAGAAGGTTCAAATTGGGAAGCTCTCATCTTCTTTGCGCATCATCGTTTGCCGAATTTGACAGTGCTCGTCGATTGTAATCGTTTGCAAGGCTTTGGGACGACCCAGGAAGTGGCCTCGATGTCGCAATTACAAGAAAAATTAGCAGCATTTAATTTAAAAATTATTTCTGTGGAGGGGCATGCACCCTCACAAATTAAAAAAGCATTGGACAATACGAAAGGCGGTATTGTGATGTTAAATACGGTAAAAGGCGCAGGTATTTCATTTATGGAAAATCGAATGGAGTGGCATTATTTGCCGATGAATCAAGCGCAATATGATCAAGCTTTGATGGAAGTTGAAAAAATATGAGAAATGAAATTCCTCCCGCTTTAATCGCGCTCTCCAAAGAAATCCCTTTGGTTTTTTTAACGGGTGACTTAGGTTTTATGGCGCTTGAACCCTTAAAAGAAGGATTAGGCAATCGGTTTATTAATGCGGGTGTTGCAGAACAAAACATGATGTCAGTTGCGGCTGGGCTTGCGTATTCAGGGTTGCAATCCTGGGTGTATAGTATCGCGCCTTTTTGTTATGCGCGACCATTTGAACAAATTCGTAATGATATTTGTTTAAATAAATTATCGGTGAAGCTCATCGGTAATGGGGGTGGTTATGCTTACGGTTCTATGGGAGGCACGCACCATGCTTTGGAAGATTACGGCGTGTTATTAACTTTAAATCCGTTCTTAATTTTCGTGCCTGCATTTTCAGAAGATGTATTGCCGATCATTTTCAAGATGGGACGATCTTCGAAGCCTTGTTATCTTCGTTTGGGTAAATCAGAATTGCCTAAAGACATGAGCGCGCCTTCTTATTCTGCGTGGCGTTGTGTGTTGCCCGGTGAAGGATCTGTGATTGTATGTATGGGACCCTTAGTAGGGGAGTTAATGGCAAGCTTGTGTTTCCAGCCTGTTGAAACACGCCCTGAACTTTGGCTTGTGACAGAAATGCCCTTAAGTTGGGAGACTATTCCTGAGGCTTTTTTAAAAAAATTATCAAAATCAAAAAAACTGGGGATTGTGGAAGAGCATGTGGCGCAAGGTGGTTTGGCGCATCATTTAATTTATGTGTTGATAAAAAATAATGTTTCTTTACCCGCTGTATTTCATGCGCACGCAAAAGGTTATCCTTCTCAAACTTATGGTTCACAACAATTTCATCGACGAGAGTGTGGTTTGGATGCGCCTGCTATTTTAGAAGCTTTTTTATGATTGAATTAGAAAATGAAATAAAAAAATTATCGGGGCCTATTTTGATTTTGGGTGCGGGCGGGTTTGTGGGTGCTAACCTCTTTCATATGTTGCATGCGCTGCGCCAAGATGTATTTGCAGTGATGGGACGTTTTCCTGTTTGGCGTTTGGAAAATGTCAGTGGTTATCATATTATTCAATGTGATTTAACCTTAGAACATCATCTAAAAAATGTCTTAGACAAAATTCATCCTGCCACGGTGTTTGATTGCGTTGCTTATGGGGCTTACTCTTTTCAAAAAGACATAGAAAAAATTTACAAAACCAATCTTTTTTTAAAAACAAATTTAATTCTTGAATTAATTAAAAGAAAAATACCTTGCTATATTCATGCGGGAACGTCTTCAGAATATGGTGTTTTTAGTGATAGACCTAAAGAAGAAGTGATGCTCACACCCAATAGTCATTATGCTGTAACCAAGGCGGCCGTATCGAATTTAATTTATTTTGCAGGGAAAGAAGAAGGTTTGTGTTGTGCTAACTTGCGTTTGTATTCTGCTTATGGTCCTTTAGAAGATGCCGCCAGACTCATCCCTAATATCATTAAACAGGGATTAGAAGGCCGCTTGCCTCCCTTTGTAAAACCTGAAACATCGAGGGATTTTATTTATATCGACGATGTATGTTCTGCTTTTGTGAAGGCGGCGACGCATCTTAAAAAGGAAAATTGGGGTGAATCTTTTAATATTGGTAGTGGTGTGAAAACAACGATACGTGATTTGGCATTGACTGCAAAAGATTTGTATCACGTTCAAGAAAATCCTGTATTTGAAAGTATGGCTTCTCGTATTTGGGATACGCAAGACTGGGTTTCCAATCCAACAAAAGCCCATCATCTTTTAGATTGGAAAGCAAAATACTCTTTAAAAGAAGGCTTATTAAAAACAACGGAATGGTTCAAAACATTAAAAAATAAACAATCTTATTTTGAATTTTCAGAACAAAGTAATTTAAATCGAAAATTAAAGAACAGTATTTCTGCGATCGTGGCGTGTTATAAAGATGCGTTGGCGATGCCTATCATGGTGGAGCGTTTGGTCGCTGTTTTTGAAAAATGCAAAATAGAATATGAAATTATTTTAGTAAATGATGGTAGCCCAGATAATAGCGAAGAAGTTATTAAAAATTTATCGAGTCAAAATGCCCATATCATGGGTATCACACACGCACGTAATTTTGGATCGCAGCAGGCTTTTCGTAGTGGTATGGAAATCGCAAACTTCGAGGCTTGTGTGTTATTAGATGGTGATTTACAAGACCCGCCTGAGCTTATCGAACAATTCATTGAAAAATGGCGAGTGGGTTTTGATGTGGTTTATGGTGTGAGAACAAAACGAGAAGCGTCCTGGTTTATGCAATGGGCTTATAAATTTTTTTATCGTGTTTTTAGTTGGGCTTCTTCTATTCCCATTCCGCGTGATGCGGGGGATTTCTCATTGATGGATAAACGTGTTGTGGCCTGGATATTGGCGTGTCGTGAACGTGATTTATTTTTGCGAGGCTTGCGTGCTTACGTGGGTTTTAAGCAGATCGGTGCGCCGTATATCAGACCAGAGCGTATGTTTGGGAAAACAACCAACAGTTTATTTAAAAATTTTGATTGGGCAAAGAAAGGAATTTTTTCATTTAGTAAAAAACCCTTAAATATTTTAACGGGAGTGGGGATTAGCTTGGTTTGTTTTACCGTTTTGTTGGCGATTTATCAAATCATTTCACGTCTTTTATTTCCAGGCAGTGCGCCGCACGGCGTAACAACGCTGATGTTACTCATTATGTTTTTTGGATCTTTTACTATTTTATCAATCAGTATTATCGGCGAATATATTTCAAAAATTTTTGAAGAAGTGAAAGCGCGCCCGAATTTTATTCGCAAACATTTTATTAAAGAGGGGCAGATTCAGCCACTTGAATTAAATGAGTTAAAATAATTTTTGCAGTTTCTTCCCAGTTAAATTTCTTTGATTGTTCCAGTCCTTTTTTAATTAAATCAGTGCGAAGATTTTCTTCGACGAGTAAGCGTTGCAAACCCTGAGTGATTTCATTGACATCATAGGGATTAATCAAGAGAGCGGCATTTTCTGCAATTTCAGCGGTGGCACCTTGACGGCTTGTTAGCACAGGAATGCCTGCTTGCATGGCTTCAACGACGGGTGAGCCAAAACCTTCGTATAAAGAAGGCATAGCCAACACATGGGCTTTTCTTAAAAGGGTAGAGCGAAGTATTTCATCAACATGACCCAAATTAAAAATAGCATCAGACATTTCTAAATTTTCTTTTCCCCAGCCTTTTCCGCCTATCAATACAAGTGTAAATTCTGTTTTTAAAATTTCAGGTAGTGCACGATAAGCGACAAGTAGTCGGGATAAGTTTTTTCGAGGTTCTTGTGTGCCGATAAATAAAATATATTTTTTGTTAATGCCGTAGTGTTCAAGCGAAGAAGAAACATCATTGCAAAGTGCGCGAATCCCGGGATAGGCCACTGCTATTTTTTCATGAGGAATAGCTAACAAACGATGTAAATCTCTCGCGGTAGTATGAGAAACAGTTATAATTTTTTTTGCCCGTTTGACAGAGGGAGGTAACAAAAAAGATTCTAGAAAATAACTTCCTTTGGTGACTGTATCAGGAAAAAGTTTATAAACGAGATCGTGCACGGTGACGATCATTGGCAAGTTTTTATTTCCCAACAAAGGCAAACGATTGCGTGGCGACCAAAAAGCATCGAGTTTATCTTGATGGATTTTTAAAGGTAAAATCGATTGTGACCACAGCACAGGTTTCATATAATTTTTTGTTTTTCCTGTGATAATATAGCGTGCATTTTCAAATTCAGGTAAGACTTGTAATAAAGGTTTGTGTGAATAGAGCGTCCAGCGATGTCCCAGCTGCGGTAATATTTTTAATAATTCATGTGTGTATTGCACCACGCCCGTGAGGGGGTAGCAAAGAGGGTGTGCATCAACGCCAAAATGGTAATTTTTCATAAAAACTTAAATTATAGGAAGATAGATGATTATTAGTCGCACTCCCTTTCGTATTTCATTTCTAGGTGGAGGAACGGATTATCCGCAATGGTCGGATGAGCACGGGGGTGCTGTCTTGGCTGCAACGATCAACCGTTATTGTTATATCAGTTGTCGCCGATTGCCGCCTTTCTTCGATCACAAGTATCGGATTATCTATTCCAAGGTGGAGAATACAAAATCGATCGATGAGATTCAACATCCTTCAGTGAGGGCCACTTTAAATTATTTTTCTTGTCATGAAGGTTTGGAAATTCATCACGATGCGGATTTGCCTGCGCGTTCGGGTTTGGGTTCCAGTTCTGCGTTTACGGTGGGTTTGGTGAATGCCATCAATGCGATGCAAGGTAAGGATAGTCATGCTGAGGCTTTAGCAAAGCTTGCGATACATATTGAGCAGGATATTATAAAAGAAGCAGTGGGTTCACAAGACCAAGTGTTGGCGGCGCACGGGGGTTTTAATCAGATTGAGTTTTTAAAAAATAGAAATTTTAAGATTTCACCGATGATTTTAAAAAAAGACCGTTCTGATTTATTTCAAAGACATTTAATGTTATTTTTTACGGGGTTTTCTCGTTTTGCTCCCGAAATTGCAAAATCTAAAATTGAAAATTTTTCTCATAAAAAAGAAGAATTGACTGCGTTATATCATATGGTAGATGAAGGAATTTCAATTTTAAAAAATGAGAGCATTGATTTATTAGAGTTTGGGTCTTTGTTAAATCGTGCTTGGCGATACAAACGCAGTTTGTCAGTGAAAGTATCCACGCCTGAAATTGATTTAATTTATGAAAAAGCGATAAAAGAAGGTGCGGTGGGAGGGAAATTATTGGGAGCTGGGGGTGGGGGATTTATATTATTTTTTGTGGCGCCTGAAAAACAAGAAGCTGTACGTGAAGCATTCTCTCATTTGATACATGTCCCTTTTCAATTTGAAAATCAAGGCAGTCGGATTGTATTATATCAGCCAAATGGCTTATCAGAGATTTGAAAGGATATATTGATGATCGTGATTAAAACGAAGGAAGAAATTGAAAAAATGCGGGAAGCGGGCCGGCTCACGGCAGAAGTATTGCAAGCGGTGACAGAAGTTATCAAACCAGGCATTACGACGGCGGATGTCGATGCATTTTGTGAAGACTATATTGTTAATACATTAAAGGCGATCCCCGGCAGCAAAGGGCAGTATGGTTATCCTTTCACGGTGAATACGTCTTTAAATTATGTCGTGTGTCACGGCATGCCTTCGCCCAAACAAACTTTAAAAAAAGGCGATATCGTGAATGTGGATGTCACCGTGATAAAAGATGGTTTTTATGGTGACAGTAGCAAAATGTTTGGTATAGGAACGATTGCGCCGTTCGCAGAAAGATTAATTCGAATAACGCAAGAATGTTTATATCGTGCGATTCGTATCATTAAACCTGGGATTACTTTGGGAGATATTGGTTTTACGATACAAAATCATGCTGAAAAAAATAATTATTCCGTGGTGCGTGAATATTGTGGGCATGGAATTGGGAAAAAAATGCATGAAGATCCGCAGGTTTTGCATTATGGCAAGCCTGGAGCAGGAGTGAAGTTGCAAGAAGGGATGACGTTTACCATTGAGCCCATGATTAATTTAGGCAAAAAAGAAGTGAAACTTTTGGCTGATGGATGGACAGTTATTACGAAGGACCGTACACTATCTGCCCAGTGGGAACATACGGTACTGGTGACGCAGACGGGCGTGGAGGTTCTTACTTTAAGGAAAGATGAGGCTTTATTTTAAAATCGATCAACTTTTTTTAGTTAATTCGATGTTTTTATTTTTCTAACTCAGGAGTTATTTATGTCGTTATCTGATGATGCTAGAGAAGGTTTGACGTCAATAAAAGATGCTGCAAAAGAGGTGCGAGACCGTATTTGGAATGTTATTCGTTGGCATTTTGCTTATGCAGGAAAATATACGGTTTCTTATGATGAACCTAAAGGAATTGAGGACAGACCATTGGGGCTTCATATCGCTCTTTTTTTTCTAGGTGTTCTGCCTGTAACATGGCTCATTTCGCTTCTTGTTGCCCCTTTACTTAAACACACTCTTCGAGGAATTTTAACGAGCTTTCCTCAAGCATGGAATAAAGTCGCTTGGCTAGCTAACGATAAGCACGATATTGCAGAGACTGATCTTTTAAAAGTTCAGGACACTGATGATGAAGCACTTACGAAAAAAAGAAAAATTTGTCAGAACATTTATGGCTTACTGGGTATGTTTATCGGTGGCAGCATTGGATTATTTTGTTCACTTCCAGTTTTGACTTTTAGAGTGCTTTACAATTCGTTTATTAGTTTTGCACGCACTGTTGCTTCGATATGGCGTCTCATGTTTCCAACGGAATTTGTATATTATCATATGGTAACTCTTTGGTATGAGAAGGAAGAAGCAAATTTGCGGAGTCGTCATGTCTGGAGTGATCGTTCGGCCGCTTATGAGACAGATGGGCATGCTTCTTTATGCGAACTATCAGAGAAAAAAGTGTTTCGGAATGTTTTGAAACGTCATTTTTTTGAAAAATGGGAGCTTCCAGCAGAGGCAACGCCGGAGCAGATAAAGAAAAATAAAAATTTAAGGATTACCCGTTCACTTCTGGGTTTGCCTGGAGTGGGTTTAGGTATTGTCGTGGGTGCGATTTTAGGCTTACCTGTTATTCTGTACCGAGTAATTTGGAATACTTTTGAAAATATTGTACGTAGTTTCCGGGATATGCATAATCTTGTTATGCCGTCAGGCCTTTCTGTAGATGCGGCAAGAGAGGCTAGTTTATTTTCCCCCGCATTCGATTTTGTTCAAGGAGCTGAAATAGGTCGCTATCTGGTGGAACATCCGGCCTCACGGCTAGCATCAGAGAAAGGAATAACCCTTCCCCAATTGGGTATGATATTAAATACAAAAAATGAGGCTCTACAAACGCTTTTTGATAGTAAGGACTTTAAAAAATTACATCCTTTAAATATTGTCCCATTAGCACCACTTGTCCCATCAACGGTAGATTGGCTCGGAGATCTAACACTTCAGGGTGAATTAGAAGAATTAAAGGCACAAATACATCGTCGTAAAATTTTTTCACGTTTTTTGGGGTTGCCGGGCATTATTCTGGGGGCGGCACTTGAGCTTATAGTGGGTGGAGAGATCAGCCTTTTATGGCGAATATTATGGAATACAATCGTAACTGCGATCCGAACTGCGCTTACATTAATTCAAGATGCTTTCTCTTCTCCTTTTGAGGAACTTGCTTTAGTTACAGATTTAAAAGCATCCTCTGAACCTGCTTTAGTTACAGATTCAAAAGCATCGTTTGAACCTGAGAAGGATCGGGATGGTTTTTGGGGTCTTAGAGGAGAGGATGATCTTACCTGGGGTCATAGAACTGCCAAAGAAAAACAATTTGCGCGCTTTGGTTTGGGTCTTCCGGGTTTGCTGATTGGTGGTATCCTCGCTTTTCCTATCACATTTATCGTGAATTCGGCCAAAAATTTTTGGTATATGCTCGCTGGATTTTTAAACGCGACGCGAGAGAATAAAAACTTTGAAACGATAATGTCTGAATCATTTAAAAAACGGTCGTTATTTTCAAAATTAGTAGGAACGCCAGGTTTGCTGCTGGGTGCAATCATCGGGGCAGCTATTTATAGCTTGAAGGTTTTTACTTACGAGGTGCTTCCTATTTTACTTTCTGTTCTCCTTTCTCCCCTCACGCTTTTTGTTAAAATTATAAGAAAAACTGTTTTTGGCGCCCCCCGTTTTCTTGAAAATGAGACTGATGACAATTTTGGGCGACTGAAACAATTAACGGCGTCTTTGAGTAGCGGAGGAAATTTCAAAGCGGAAGAGGTGAATAGCGGAACAACATTACATCTTGTAGATAAAGAAAAAGTGACAGGTAGGAAGTACGAATCCTGGGGAGATCGAATATTAGGGTTTATTAGAAAAACTTTATTGGTAAATATAAGGAGGCCTGCAGAGCAAGTTATCAGAGCTTATAAGGCTGCAATGAGAGGAAGGTTTTCTACGGGGCAAAGAAAAGAAAAATCGCTCCTAGTGCTGCAATCTGTAGTACAAGAGGAGGTTCCAGTTTCCTTTGCCACTGTGGCGTCAGTAAAAGAAGGAACTGAGCCAAACACAGAAAGTGTATTGTCAGCATCACAACCAGAGGATAGCACCCCGTCTACTTATAATAGAGCTTGGCAGATCTTGCAAAAGGAGCATGGATCAATCAACGAAGACAAGGAAAAGCAAGAGGAATATCGTTATTTGCTTAAATTGGTTGATGAGTATGTTTCTGAAGGAAAAGAACCTGAAGCTTTTGAGACAAATTATGGAAAGCAGACAAAGCCTGGGTTTTCAGATTTTTTCCGTGGTAAAAGAGATGATGCTGATAATAGAAGAGAAGCAGCATCAAGCAGCGCGGTGTCGAAGACAGCTGCTGGTGGTGGATAAGCATTTTAGGTAATGCAGAGCGCTACGCTCCATTACAGGCTAGGTGTTGAGAGATATAGTCTGCAAAAGGCAAAGCGCAAGTGAAAGCAGGGGAGACGGCATTTAAAATATGAAAAGAATGTTCGTCACCTTCTAGCACAAAATCCATTTCTAATTTTTTATTTTGGGTATCAAAAAGCTGGGCACGGATGCCGGGCTTTCCCCAGGTTTTGAAGTCTTGAAATGGCAGTGATTCAATTAAAGCATCCGCTTGTTTTAATAAAACCTGCTTGTTATATTTTTTTAATTCTGCTACCGCTAATTTTCGAAAATTAAAATCAGAACGTAGAAATAAACT
>MGYM01000057.1 GCA_001801745.1 Gammaproteobacteria bacterium RIFCSPLOWO2_02_FULL_38_11 | reverse complement strand
TTTATGAAAACTTTCGTTTTATTTTACCCGGTTATAACGTAAGGCCCCTTGAGATTTCAGGAGCAGTAGGGATAGAGCAATTAAAAAAACTGGATTCCTTTTTGGAAGCTCGGCGGGCTAATGCAGTTTTTTTTAGAAACAAAATTGTGAACTGTGGCTACCTTCAATTACAAAAAGAAACATTTGAGGGAAGTAGCTCATGGTTTGGATTTGGGTTACTAGTAAAAAACAAGGAGCTAGATAGAGAAAAATTATTAGATTTTTTGCTTGAGAAAAAAATTGATTGTAGGCCGATTGTTTCAGGAAATTTCTTACGCAGCGAGGTATTACCTTATCTTCAGTATCGCGTTGTTGGAGAGCATGTTAATAGTGATTCTTTACATGATTTGGGATTTTTTATTGGGAATCATCATATTCAAATGCAAGCTGAGATCGAGCAACTGGGGGATCTCATATCAAACTATTTTAGGACAAAGACACCATGTGCGGCATAAGCGCTATTTTCTCTT
>MGYM01000056.1:23426-29105 GCA_001801745.1 Gammaproteobacteria bacterium RIFCSPLOWO2_02_FULL_38_11 | reverse complement strand
GGAGCCAAAGTATTTTTATCAAATCATCGGACAACGACTTAAGATAGCAGTGAGTTCTGGGATGCCAGTAAAGTTAGAGTATATTGAACATTGTCAATGAAAAAATACAGCGAAATAATAGATTCTTTAAAGAAACCACTTGTTAAACCTTTGGGTGGTTTTTCTATTGAAAAAAAATATGAAAATTCAGTTATGGCTTGCTGTGAAAATGAAGCCGAAGTGGATTTTTTTTTAAATTATACCTTAGAAAAGATTGATTTCTTGATTGCCTTAACGCCTGAAGCTGCTGCTGTTTGTTATCTGAGAAACATACCCTATCTTAAGCTTGAGGATTTTTATGACGTTGAATTTTTTTCAAAACTTGATGAAGCTATACTGGCTTATCAAACACAATGGGCTAGTGAGATAAATTATTTTTTTTTAAGAAAGTATGCGCGATTGAATAAATACCATTTTGAGGTAGGTAGTGTTTATTTTTTTTATTTAAAAGTGATGATTGATACTCTTTTAAAATCCATTTTTGCTATAGCCCATCTTTTTTTAAGCAGGCCAAAAAAAATTATTTTTTTTAAAAACAGAAGGGGCAATGAAATTTTAGATGATCTTTCTTTCCCTTTTTCTATTTACAAAGAAACACTGTCTTGTTTTACAAAAGAAAAAACCAAGATATCGTGTCTTAAGCCGCAGGTTAAGTTGAAATGTCCTCTGTGGGTAAGAAAAACGGGGCGTCATATTAAGCGCTTTTTCAGATCATTTTTAAAAGATAGAAGAAATATTTTAGAAGTGGATTTGATTTACAGTCTGGGTTTTGATACGGAGTGCGTAGCAGAATATGCGAAAAAAACAGGTTTTCGATGTACTTCGATGCAGGATTTTTTAAAAAATATTGTTCATTATAAGAAACGAGATCGAACATTTCGTCGGATTTTAAATACAACCCATCATGAATTAGAAATAAGCCTTTTTTTTAAAGACATGTTTTTTTGGTTTGGTGTTGATTTTCAACAAGTTGTGAAAAAGCATATTGATGTATGGTTTAGAAAAATAACTCCAACCTTATGGGAGATGATGTTAGTTGCATCTGAAGAATTGCAATGTTGTAAACCAAAGGCGATTTTTCACTATTCTCCCGATTCAATTGTCGATCGAGCTATCGTGGCTGCTGCGCGACTACTAACTATCCCCGTGGTTACGTATCAGCATGGTGGGTTTGAGGGTAAATGTAGTTATACGCCGCTAGCAATGGGCGATTTGCGAGTCAGTGATGTTCGTTTTGTGTATGGCGAAGGAGTGGTGACGTATTTTAAAAAGAATTTTTCATTTTGTTTGAGAGATAAAAAAATTATTCCCATAGGCTCAGCTCGGCTGGATTCTATTAGTAAGAGGTTAGATTTTAGTAACAGAAATAAGCATCTTGAGAATCTTGGTATTGATCCTAATAAGAAAGTTATTCTTTACTTACCTTCGACTTATCGAACAAATTGGTATATGGCTAAACAATCTTATTGGGAGGTTTTTTACTTTGATTTTTTAATTAAAGTATTCTCTTTTTTTAAAAAAAATGAGGAATTTATTTTTCTTTATAAGCCTTTCCCCTCATTACGACAAGATCCTATCCTGTCTATTTTAGAGAGTAAAAATTTAAATTGTAAATATGTTAAAGAACCTTTTGCGCCTAGGTTACTTGAGGCCTGCGACGCATTCATATTTGATACCCCCGATACGGGGGTATTAGAAGCTTGCTTAACTAAAAAACCTATTTTATTACTTGCAGAGAAGAGACTGGTGGGTTTGATGTCTGAAGCCAGAGAGACGCTTTTAAAAAGAGTTATATTAGTTGAAAGTGAAGAAGAATTTTTTAAAAAAATAGAAGTTTTCTTAAGTGTGGTTTCTCGTGGAGAGTGTTTTGAGGATAGAAATTTTATAAAAGCTTATGGAACATTGAATGATGATGGTTGTTCGGTGATGAGAGGTTGTGAGGTGTTGAGAAAAGTAATGTTTTTGGAAAAATATGAAAATTGTGCGGTACTCTAATTTAAATGGGGAAGCTCATTTCGGATATTTAGAAAAAAATAACGTATATGAAGCCTTGGGCGAGCCTTTAAAGGAATTTAAAAAAGGAAAAAATGTAGGATCTTTAGATTCGCTGAAGTTGTTGGCTCCTTGTAGTCCCAGCAAAGTGATTGCGATAGCTATTAACTTTCCTGGCATTGAGAAATATTCTCCTTTAATGAAAGAACCGCTTGTTTTCATCAAACCAGGTACTTGTATAGCAAATCCCTATGATCAAATCGTAAATCCTTTTTCCGATTTGCCATGGTGGGGAGAAGCAGAGTTGGCTGTTGTTATCAAAAAAAAAATGCGGAATGTAAATCAGAATAATGTGAGAGAAAATATTTTGGGATTTACGATTGGTAATGATGTTACTGTTGAAAATATTGAAGAACGCGATCATCATCTTGCAAGATCAAAATGTGCAGATGCTTTTTGTCCTGTGGGGCCTTGGATTGATACTGAATTTGATGCAACAGATTGTTTGATTGAGGCGGTGCAAAACGGAGAAGTTATTAGACGAGGACGCAGTAGCCAACAAGTTTGGCAATGGCCAAAGATTATTTCGTGGCTTTCAACATGGATGACATTAGAGCCATGGGATATTGTTCTGACAGGGAATCCTCCTGATACGGTGGGAATGCGATATGTTAATCATGGAGATATCTATACGGCGCGTATTGAGGGATTGGGTGAGTTAACAAATAAATTTTTATTGAGACAAACAAACCATGGTTGAAATAACTGACACTTGTATTCTATGCCATAGTAGTAAAGCTAGAGTTTTGACAACAAAACTTCGGCATAATAAGTCAGGGAAAGTAGTGCGTTGTGAAGAATGTGATTTTGTACGTTTAAGCAACCCGCCTTCCTCATCGCAGCTTAATGAATATTATCAAAGTCAATATGCAACAGAGTATTATCATGATGTGAAAAGTGATTTAGATTCTTTATTCCATTCCTTTTTACCTGTTCAGTCGCAGCGTATCGAAAAAATAAAGCCATACATTCAGTCAGCTCATAAGGTTTTGGAAATTGGGAGTGGGACGGGTTATTTTTTATGTTCCATTAAGCCTTATGTTGGGGAAGTGCAAGGTCAGGAGCTAAATAAAGCAGAAGCCAACTATGCTTTTAAGGAACATCACATTGCAACCGATACTGCAGCTATTGAATCAAGTGGATTGCCTCAACAATATTATGATCATATTTGTTTGTTTCAGGTTTTGGAGCACGTTGTTGACCCAAGCTTATTTTTATTAGAAATAAAAAAATTTTTAAAACCAGGAGGAAAAGTACATATTGAAGTTCCCAATTTACTTGATCCTTTGGTATGGTTTTATGAGATAGAAGAATATCGGGATTTTTATTATCAAGCCCCTCACTTAACTTATTTTTCTCCTGTGACCTTAGAAAGAGTGTGTAAAATGGCAAAATATGAAATCAATTCTATTACTGCTTTTCAACAAACTGGGTTACTTAATAATTTAAATTGGCTTTTTTTAAAAAAACCTCAAGCTAGTCGATGGGAATGTCTACAAGTATCGCCTTCAGATAAAAATCTATCAAAAGAAATAAGCGAACATGTTAAGAAAAGTTTTTATGACATGTTTTTAAAGTTCAATCAGCAATATCAAACGTTTATGGAAACCCATGGTTTTGGGGATATGATTTTTGCGACGATATCAAATTATTAACTAATTTTCGGGAGTTCATTGGGTACATACCCAATGAATTTTATAGATTCATACTTACTGATAGTCAAAAAAAATAATAAGACAGCCCCCTGTTTTCTTTATTATAATTCAGAGTTCAATGTTAAAGTTAGCTTGGGAACAGAACGATTAGAAAGGTTAGAACACCGCTTTGACAGTTGGCGCGTTTCAGGTAGGAGAAATCAAAGTTGAAAGCGATCGTTACGGGAGGCGCAGGATTCATAGGTTCGCAGTTAGCGAAAAGATTATTAAAAGAAGGCTGGAAAGTTTTTATTTTTGATAATTTATCTTCAGGTTATTTTCATAATATCCCCAAGGGAGCTGTATTTAAGTGGTTGGATTTAAGAGATCAAGATGCTTTTACTTTGTTACCAAAAGAACAGATTGATGTTGTATTTCATTTAGCATCCCATGTAGGTCAAGAGCTTTCATTTGAAAATCCTGTTTTTGATCTTGAAGTGAATGCTATGACGACAATGAAGCTTTTAAAATGGAGTTTAGAAAAAAAAGTAAAACAATTTATTTTTACAAGTTCAATGAATATTTATGGTAATGCCACGGAATTTCCTGTAATAGAAGACACGAAAGTTCAACCCCCTTCTCCTTATGCTGTTGGAAAAATTGCTTCAGAATATTTATGCCAGATTTATCAAGGCTTGGGAGTGAATACAACTTCACTACGTTTGTTTAACGTGTATGGTCCGGGACAAGACTTACAGAATATGAAGCAAGGTATGGTGAGTATTTATCTGGCTTATCTTTTAAAAAAAGAACCTATTCTAGTGCGAGGTTCGCAAGAGCGATTTCGTGATTTTGTTTTTGTAGAGGATGTTGTCGATGCGTTTTATCGTTGTGTAGATGAACGTGCTTATGGAAGAGTATATAACGTAGCGACAGGGCGAAAAACGTATGTTAAGGAACTGTTGAAAATGCTGGCGAGCGAGTTTACGTCTGCACCGGATGCTTATCCCATTATTTTTGACGAACCTACGTTGTGTGATCAGTTTGGTATTTATGGCGATGCATCTCGTTTACAAAAAGAACTGGGTTGGAAGCCGAGTGTGAGTTTGGAAGAGGGAATTCGCCATATGGTTTGTTGGGCTAAATCAATGTTGAGAGAAAAAGAATATGTCTAATGCAAAAGTGGTAATAGGTATTCCGGCGCGTATGGGGTCATCTCGTTTCCCGGGAAAGCCTTTGGCAGCTATTTTAGGTATGCCGATGATCGAGCATGTCTATAAGCGATGTTTGTTGGTGGATCGTGTGGATGATGTGTTTGTTGCGACTTGCGATGAGGAAATTAGAGAGAACGTGATTGCTTTTGGTGGGAAGGCGTTTATGACACACAAAGACATTGAGCGACCTGCTTTGCGCGTGGCAGAAGCATGCAAGCAAATGAATTTATCGGATGATGATATCGTTGTTGTTGTGCAAGGTGATGAACCACTTGTGCATCCCAAGATGATTGAAATTGCAATAAGACCTTTATTAGAAGATTCTCAGGTAAAACTATTAACGTTGGTTGCACAGGCTGATGAAAAAGAGTGGCTTGATCCTAATGAAGTTAAAGTTGTAATTGATAATAAAAAAGATATCTTGTTTATGACACGTAGCCCTGTGCCTTCTAATACACGAAATTGTATAGGTCCACGTTTAAAACAAGTGGCCATCATGCCATTTCGTAAAAAGTTTTTATTAGATTTTCAAGATTTGCCCAGTACACCGTATGAAATTGCAGAGTCTATTGAATTGTTACGTGCTGTTGAACAGGGTATTAAAGTCAGAACAGCAATGTCACTTTTTCAAAGTATTTCTGTAGATACCGAAAATGATCGACAAGAGGCGGAGACTGCAATGCGTCATGATCCATTTTACCTACAATACCGTGAGGAATTAATTCATGAATAATAGAAAT
>MGYM01000056.1:13710-23413 GCA_001801745.1 Gammaproteobacteria bacterium RIFCSPLOWO2_02_FULL_38_11 | reverse complement strand
AATTGAAAAAAGGTGAAAGTGTTTTTGGTTCATGGTCTATGTTGGCTTCTTCTTCCGTGATGAATGTGATGGGTGAGGCGGGTTTGGATTTTATTATTATCGATATGGAGCATGGGCCCATGTCGTTTGAAACAGCAGAAAATCAACTTTATGCCGCAGAAGCTGCGGGATGTACGCCGATAATTCGCCTGGGCGAAGTGAATGAGCTTGCGATTTTGAGAACATTAGAAATAGGTGTTCAAGGCATTTTAGTTTCACATGTTAGTAATCCAGCGCAGGCAAAACAAGTGGTGGATGCGGTAAAATATTACCCTGAAGGGAAGAGAGGGTTATCCCCTTTTACGCGTCGACATGCTTATTCAGAAAAAAATTTACATAACAAATTGCAGTTTGCAAATGATCAATTGTTTGTTGGTGTTTTGGTTGAAGGTGAGGAAGGCATTTCAAATTTATCAAATATTGTGAAAACGCCAGGTTTAGACATGATTTATTTAGGTTTGTATGATATTTCATTATCACTCGGGATCCCTGGGGAGTTAGAACATCCTCAGGTTTTAAATAGGCTAAAAGAATGTGTTACGCTTATCAAAGAAAATAATTTAATTGTAGGTTCAGTAGCAAGAGATCGACAATATTTAAGTTTACTTTTTAATCTAGGCGTAAAGTTTCTTGCATATCGCGTAGATTGTGCTGTATTACGTGAAGGATATGAGCTCGTAAAAGCTTGGCATGAGGAATTAAAATCAGAATGCAAAACAGAAAATTACGTGTTGGAATAGCAGGTTACGGCACAGTAGGAAAAATCAGACACCGGTTTGCGAAAGAACATCCGCAGTTAAATGTTGTTGCTGTTTGTGATCAAACATTTCCAGAATTTCATGAGTGCCACCAAGAAGTTCAATGCTTTTCTTCTTATAGGCAATTGTTAGAAGTTCCTTTAGATATTTTATTTGTATGCCTACCCAATTATTTGTCGCCAGAAGTTACGATAGCAGGTTTAGAAAAAGGCTCGCATGTTTTTTGTGAAAAGCCACCAGGCAGAGATTTAAAAGATATTGTGAATGTCATGGTATGTGAAAAACGTTATCCAAAACAGAAACTCATGTTTGGTTTTAATCATCGTTATCATCACTCTATCCAAGACGCTTTACGTATCATTAAAAGTGGTAGTTTAGGCAAGGTAATGAATATGCGCGGTATTTATGGGAAATCGAAGATTATCCGCTTTGATTCTGATTGGCGGACTAAACGACATTTGGCTGGAGGAGGTATTTTGTTAGACCAGGGAATTCATCTGGTAGATATGATGCGTTTGTTTGCTGGAGAGTTTTCAGAGATCTCTAGCTTTATTTCAAATGACTTTTGGAAGCATGATGTAGAAGACGATGCTTACGCGCTAATGCGTACGCCGACGGGTGTGGTGGCCATGTTACATTCCTCAGCTACGCAATGGCGTCATCGGTTTCAGTTAGATATTACGCTTACAAAAGGGGCTATCATTTTGTCGGGTATTTTATCAAGTACAAAAAGTTATGGTGCGGAGACGATGACCGTGGTGTATGCAGAAGAGAATGATGAAGGTGATCCGCGAGAACATATGACGCGTTATAATAAAGATCATTCTTGGAAACGAGAAATTTTCGACTTCGCAGAACTCGTTTTAAATGATAAGCCGGTAACGTATGGTTCTTCTGGAGAAGCGTTTAAAACCATGGAGTTGGTATATCGAATTTATTGCGCGGATAGCACATGGAAAAAAAAATATAATTTAACTTCACAAATATCCAAAACAATGTTGGAAGAAATTTTGTGATTTTGAAAGGCCATCGTGCTTTGGTTACCGGTGGCACGCGCGGTATAGGAAGAGCTATTGCAATAGCATTAAAGCAAGCGGGTGCAGATGTGTTGATAACGGGAACACAAGAAAACACAAAAGTACCCCCAGGATATCAGTATGAGGCTGTTGATTTTTCAGATGAAAAATTTTCGAAATTATTTTTCGGAAAAATAAAAAAATCTGATTTTACTATTTTAATTAATAACGCGGGTATCAATAAAATTGCCCCTTTTTCGGAAATTTCTTCAAAGGATTATGAAAACATACAACGTATTAACATGCGAGCCCCTTTTTTATTATCACAAGCAGTATTGCCTGCCATGCGTAAAAAAAAGTGGGGGCGTATTATTAATATGGCTTCTGTTTTTGGTGTTGTGAGTCGTGAATTTCGAGCTTCGTATTCTGTGAGTAAATTTGGTTTAGATGGCATGACTGCTGCATTAGCAGCAGAGGTAGCAAAAGAAGGTATTCTTGTGAATACGGTGTCACCCGGGTTTATCGATACAGAATTAACACGATCTGTTTTAGGTGAAGAAGGTATGCGAGAAATGGCAGCGCGTATTCCCATGAAGCGTTTGGGTAAACCAGAAGAAATTGCAAAATTAGTTTGTTGGTTGGTTAGTCCTGAAAATACTTATATTAGCGGACAGAATATTATTATAGATGGTGGATTTACTCGTGTTTGATTCTCTGCCTATTCAATCTTATCAAGGAGCTTACGAAGCTCATTTTTCAGCGAATATGTTTTCCGAAATTAATGCTACTATTTCTGAAAAAACCCATTTTATTGTAGATGAAAATATCGCCAAGCTTTATCAGAATGAACTTAAAAGTTGTTTATCTGCACCCTCCATTCTTTTTATTCATGCAAGTGAAGAAAGTAAATCTTTAGAAAAAATACCTTACTATATAAAACACTTAATAGATCAAGGTGTGCGGCGCCATCATACGTTGATTGCAATAGGCGGAGGTATCGTTCAAGACATTACTGCTTTCCTTGCAACTGTGCTAATGCGAGGCATTGATTGGCATTTTTATCCGACGACCTTGTTGGCGCAAGCGGATTCTTGTATAGGATCTAAAAGTTCGATTAATGCGTATGGTATTAAAAATATTTTAGGAACATTCATGCCTCCTAAAAAAATTATTATTGATACACAAATATTAGAAACGTTGTCAGAAATTGATTTTCGTTCGGGGATAGGAGAAATTTTAAAAATACATCTGATAGAAGGGTTACATGCATTGGAAGCTATCTCAAATGATTATGGGATGTTAAAAAAAGACAAAAAAATATTGCAGAAATATATTTATGCTTCTTTAAAAATGAAGAAAAAAATAATTGAAGAAGATGAGTTTGATAAAAAGATCCGTAATATTTTAAATTACGGCCATAGTTTTGGGCATGCCATTGAGTCTGCAACTCAGTATGCTATTCCTCATGGTATTGCTGTAACGCTGGGAATAGATATGGCGAACTATCTTTCTTTAAATTTAGGGGAATTAAATCAAGCCAATTTTGATCGTATTCATAAAACACTAGCGATTAATTACCAAGGATTTGAAAAACATCCTGTTTCTCTGGACACTTTTTTAAACGCCATCTCAAAAGATAAAAAAAACAGTGATAATAAACTAAAGTTAATTTTAAATAATGACGTAGGCAAAGTGGAAATTATAGAGCAAGAAAATAATTTATTTTTTAAAAACGTTTGTGAACGTTATTTGAATGAAGTGCGATGCTAAAAAATAGAATTGCTGTTACTTCTCGATCTTTCTCTCGTCATCCTCTCTTAAGGCAAAAGCTACTTTCTTATCATAAGTCAGTTACTTTTAATAATGAAGGTAAAACACTTTGTGGTGATGAGCTTGCCGCGTTTCTAGCGGGACATGAAAAAGCAATCATTGCTTTGGAGAAAATAGACGAGGCCTTGTTAAAAAAATTACCCGACTTGAAGGTAATTTCTAAGTTTGGTGTAGGTTTAGATGCAATCGATAGAGAAGCTCTTAAAAAACGGAATATCCATTTGTCTTATACGCCTGGGGTAAACAAGCGTTCTGTTTCAGAATTAACACTTCTGTTGATTCTTTCTTTGTTAAGAAAGCTTGTAGTATTAAATTTAAAATTAACACAAGGAGGTTGGGAACAGCAAAAAGGAAACTGTTTAACAGGCAAGTGTGTGGGTATTGTTGGATGTGGGCAAGTTGGGAAAGATTTAATTTCTTTGATTAGCCCCTTTGAATGTCAAATTTATTATTATGATTTACAACAAAATCTTGATCTTCAAAATAAAATTCAATTTCTTTCTTTAGAGGATTTGTTGATGCATTCAGATATTGTTTCTCTTCATTTACCTTTATGTGATACCACAAAAAACATTCTCAATGCAGATCGTCTTGCTTTGATGAAGCCCGATGCCCTATTGATTAATACTTCGCGAGGTGGATTAGTGGATGAGCAAGCCCTAAAAGAGAGATTGAAAAAAGGCTTATTGGCAAGTGCGGCTTTTGATGTTTTTGCAGTAGAGCCTCCACAAGATACAGAATTATTAAATCTCCCCCGCTTTTTGGGTACGCCACATATCGGTGGTAGTACAGAAGAAGCTATTTTGGCGATGGGATATGCGGCTGTTGAAGGACTTAAAATAAATGTTAATTAAGTAAGTGAAGATCGGCATGATCTATTTGTGTGATTCAAACCATGATCCGAAATTGGTTTTAAAAAAAATAAATACGCTGTTATGGAAAAGTGAATTTGTGACGACAGCCTGGGTTTATCTTGGGCGTGATTATCTTAAATCGTTGGTATGGGAAGAGGCATTGGGTGGAAAATTTAAAAAAATAAGTTATTCAAAAGAGTTACAAGCGCTTGCTTTAATATATCGACAACCTTACTTAGATTGGATAACAGACTTGGGGAAAAAATATGATAGTTTGGCATGGTGGACTTCTCGAATTGCAGAACGTAATACAATGCTGGATTCGCTTTTCCATAAGATCTGTTATTACAAAATAGGCATGGATTTGTATAATAGAAATTATAATAATATTTTTTTTATAGTAGAGAGTCACTCGGTAATGATGGAACTTTTTGATTTTTTTAAAAATAAAAAAAAATTGACATTTATTTTTAATCCCTTGAGAAATCGGCTTGTCAGGTTTAAGCGTCGTTATTTCTATTTCATCTCTGTATTACGCTCCTTAAGGCTTGCGTTTTTTAATACTCTTGTGCTGCTTAAAGAAGCGCATCATTGTATTCCGACATTGCCTACTTCATTTTTTAAAAATAAAGATAAAAGAGTTGTTTTGCATACCTGTATTGATGAAACGTATTTTAGTGAAGATGGATGCCCTAGAGAAAGATACTTCCCTAAATTAAAAGAGGAATTAGAGTCACGTGGATTTGAAGTTGTGATTATTCCTTGGCTTTTTAATATAAACCGTTCTTTCTCCCAAGCGCTGGTATGGTTTGAGCAACATGAGGGGGAATATATTATCCCAGAGCGATTTTATTCTGTTTTTGATGTGATTTGGGGATTGAAAATTTTATGGAAGCAAAGTCGACTTCCAAAAAAAGTACCTTTATTTATGAGTATGAAAATAGACTTACTTGTGCGAGAAAGTCGATCTTATAACAACATTAAGTTTGTTTTGTATTATCGTTTGATCAAAAAACTAAAAAAACAAAAAATATTATTTGATGTTTTTATTGATATGTTTGAAAACATGCTGACAGAGAAGGCACAGGTTATTTCAATAAGAAAATATATGCCAGAGGTGTTAACCATTGGTTTTTGGCATGGTTCTTCTACGTATCCGATGATGTTAAATCTTTTTACCACAAAAGAAGAATCCAAATTTGCGCCTCATCCGGATTTTATTGTGATGAATTCAAGACTGAATAAAGACCAATTTATTGCGGCGGGGTTCCCTCAAGAAAAGCTACGGATAGGTCCTTCGTTACGTTATCAATATTTGTCTTATACGCCTTTAGAAGAAAACAAAAATTATGTTCTTGTGTTGTTACCTTTTGATTTTTCTGCTACGACAGAGCTTCTTTTTAAACTAATGCATGCTTTTCCAGAAGAAGAAGGGATTCATTTTTATTTGAAATTACACCCCATGATGAATAGAGCGGAACTTAATTCATTATTGGAGAAACATCCTCTTCCGGGTTCTTATATGATTGTAGTTCAGGGCGAGATGCTTGATTGGCTAGCCGAGGCTATCTGTGTTATTTCAACAGCTTCTGTGGCCGCGATGGAAGTTGCATTGTTGGGTATTCCGATTATTCGTATAGGTCGAGATTTAGATTTCAATTTAGATCCTTTAGCGTGGTTTTCAGAATTGGGTGATGTTGTCTATGGTCATGAAGCATTACGAGATGTAGTCCGCCAAATACTTCTGGCTTCCCCAGATAATTTAATAAGATGGAAGTTGTGGTCAAAGAAAATAAAAAAAGAAACGCTTTCTCCTATTAATGATGAAACCATAGATGTTTTTGTAAATCGAGATTATCAAAATAAGGATTGTGTCACAGTATGAGTTTTGTATTGCGGCAGACAGCTGCTGTTTTAAGAAAAGGTGCAAGAGTTTTAGAAAAGTGTGCTGATCTACAGAAAAAAATAGTTCAGAAAGTGATGACGAATTATGACATGATGACGTCATTGGACGAGCCGTACTATGCGCAACAATATTTGTATTGGATCTTGGCAGCATGTAAAGAAAAATATCCAAAAGAAAATCCTCGTGTTTTAGATTTAGGGTGTGGCCAAGGCAGGCTTGCTATACCTCTGGCACAGTGGGCAACACAAGGACAAGTAATAGGCGTTGATTTTACGCCTGCGGCGATCACATGTGCGAAACAATATGCGGTACAAAAGAAAGTCGAAAACATTAATTTTTATCAATCTGATATTTTGGAATATATCAAAAGTATTCCTGAAAATGCTTTTGATATTGTGATGATGACAGAAGTTACTTTTTTCATGCCAGAATATAAAACGGTGATTCAGCAATTACATAATATCTTAAAACCCGACGGGATGTTTATCGGTGCTTTCTGGTCACAGTATTATAGATTATTGCAATGTATTAAGAATCGCTGTTGGGACGGAGCGAAAACCATTATGGACAGAAAAGAAGGATACTGGGGTGATAATCCAGCGTGGTTTAGCTGGGATACAGCCCAAGGTGTTTTTGATATGTTAAGAGATTTTGATTTTTCAAATATTAAATTAAGAGGGATAGGAATCGCTTCCGGCATTGAGGGTGATTCACTAAGCTCAATTGTGCAACCTTCTCATCTCATGAAAGAAGAACAAGAAAAACTTATGAAAATCGAAATTTCGTTGGCTGAGAAATATGTAGATTGTGGACGTTATATTTTAGCTATCGCAGAAAAAAATACATGATAAAAGTTGCAAAAGCAAAAGTAGGGCAAGAAGAATTAGACGCAATTCAATCTGTGTTTGAAGCAGGTTGGTTAGGCATGGGAAATTTTACTTTAAAGTTTGAAGAAGCGCTGCAAGCATTTTTAGGCGCCGAACAGGTTGTTGCTGTAAACACGGGGACAAGTGCTTTGCATCTGGCGCTGCTTGCCTTAGGGATAGGTCCTGGTGATGAAGTTGTGCTTCCTTCTCTAACTTTTGTTGCTTCATTTCAAGCAGTTTCAGCGACGGGTGCTACACCTATTCCTTGTGAAAGTGATCCACACACTTTGTTGATGGATTTGGATGATGCGCAAAAGCGTATTACATCACGAACAAAAGTGATTATGCCCGTGCATTACTGTGGTCAAGCGTGTGATATGGAACGGATACTTTCGTGGCGAGAAAAATATAATGTACGTATTATTGAAGATGCGGCGCATGCTTTTGGTTCATTTTATAAAAATAAAAAAATCGGAAGTTTTGGTGATGTTGCTTGTTTTAGTTTCGATCCTATTAAAAATATTACTTGTGGAGAAGGCGGTGCTATTACAACAACGGATAGCGCATTGGCAGAAAAAATAAAAAATTTAAGATTATTAGGTGTTGATAAAGAATCTGAATTTCGTTATCGCAACGAACGTAAGTGGATTTACGATGTGCCGACACAAGGTTATCGTTATCACATGTCAAACATCAATGCAGCGATTGGTTTAATACAGCTTAAAAAAATTGAAGAATTTGTCGAAAAACGCAGAAGAATTTGTGAATATTATGATAAATCTTTTTCTGGATTATCGGGGGTAAGCACATTACGTGTTGACTATACTAGAACGGCTCCTTTTATGTATATCGTACGTATTGTTGCACGGGAACGTGAAAATTTTATGAATTACCTTAAGTCTTGCGATATTGAAACAGGTATTCATTACATTCCAAATCACTGGCATAGTTTTTATTATGATGAGGCAATCAAACTGCCGAAAGCAGATCAGCTTGGACATGAAATTGTTACTTTGCCTTTACACTGCTGTTTATCAGACAACGAAATAGAGCATATCGTTAAAAGTGTGAAATCTTCCGTGAGTTTTATCACAGAAGGTGTAGAAACATGAAGGTTGTTATTTTATGTGGGGGCTTGGGAACGCGACTTCGTGAAGAAACACAAATAAAACCTAAACCGCTGGTGACTATCGGTGAAAAACCAATACTGTGGCATATCATGCAGCTTTATTCTTATTTTGGGTTTAATGATTTTGTACTTGCCTTAGGATACAAAGGAGAAATGATAAAACAATATTTTTTAAACTATCATTTTCTTGAGAGTGATTTCAACATTAATTTGGCTAATGGAGAAATAAAACATTTAAATAAACATCAAAAAAAATGGAAAATTGATTTGGTTGATACGGAAAAAGATACGTTGACAGGGGGGCGCTTGCGTCGCTTAAGATCTTATCTTGGTAACGACACTTTTATGTTAACTTATGGGGATGGTGTGTCAAATGTTAATATTCAACAATTACTTGAATTTCATCGTTCTCATGGGAAGTTAGCAACTATCACGGCAGTCCATCCTGTTGCACGATTCGGTGAAATGCAATTGGAGAAAAATAAAGTTTTAGATTTTAAGGAAAAACCTCAAACTCAGCAAGGATGGATTAACGGAGGGTTTTTTATTTTCGAGTCAGGCGTATTTGATTATTTGCAAGATGATAAAACTATACTTGAGCAAAGTCCTTTAGAAAACCTGGCGCACGATCAACAATTGATGGCTTATCCACATGAGGGATTTTGGTATTGTATGGATACAATCAGAGATGTTCAAATGCTTGAGTCTTTATGGGCGATGGGGAGTGCTCCTTGGAACTTTTTTTCTAAAAAAACAGACGTGATAGATCAGGAGTTAGCATGAGTCTTGAATCGATAGAAACTGTATTAATCACAGGACATGATGGTTATATTGGTGCGGTGCTTAGTGAACGATTACTTCAAGATGGATTTAACGTCAAAGGACTAGACATATTTTGGTATGATGATTGTTGGTTCGGGAATAAAAAAAATAATATACAAGCTGTTCATAAAAATGTTTTTGATGTTGAGCTATCTGATTTATATGATGTAGATGCTGTTATTCATCTTGCTGCATTATCAAATGATCCGCTAGGTCAACTCTCAAGAGATTTAACGTTAAAAAATAATTTTGAGGCAACCGTCAAGCTTGCAAGTCTATCAAAGCAAGCAGGTGTTAAGCGATTTCTTTACGCGTCTTCTTGTAGTCTTTATGGGAAAACTGATAAAAAAAGGGTTGATGAGACATCTCGGATATTGCCATTAACTGCATATGCTGAATCTAAGGTAAGGTCAGAAGAAGAGTTACTTAAATTAGCAGATCATCAATTCAAACCTATTTTACTACGATGTGCTACGGTTTTTG
>MGYM01000056.1:13413-13576 GCA_001801745.1 Gammaproteobacteria bacterium RIFCSPLOWO2_02_FULL_38_11 | reverse complement strand
ATTTGATACTCAAAATTACCAAGTTAGTGATATTGCTTCGCAGGTTATTGCCGCGATTACGGGTGCAAGCGTGGAATTTGTGAAGGAGCCGGATAAGGATTCTCGGAGTTATCGTGTGTGCTTTGATCGATTTCAACGTCTTTCTCATTTAAAGCCCAGGTGG
>MGYM01000056.1:7893-13285 GCA_001801745.1 Gammaproteobacteria bacterium RIFCSPLOWO2_02_FULL_38_11 | reverse complement strand
AGAAATTTATTTTTCAGCCATTTATCCTGGTGTTATTAAAGGATGGCATCTTCATAAGAAAATGACGCTTAACTACGCAGTTGTCGTAGGCACAATCAAGCTTGTGCTTTTTGATGAAAGAAGAGGATCGCCTACCTTTAAAAAACTGCAAGAATTATTTGTCGGCGAATCAAATTATGCATTAATAAAAATTCCCCCGGGTGTTTGGAATGGTTATAAAGGCGTAGGAACTCAAACTGCGATAATTGCTAATTGTGCAACTGAGCCACATAACCCTCAAGAAATGGAAAGACGGGACCCATTCTCAGAAATAATCCCATATTGCTGGGAATTAAAGCATCAATAGGATTTCATATGAGCGTAGTTAAAGTGTGTGTCATCTAATCCTTCTTTATCTGTTTTTACTGCCCAGTTGCTTTAGGATTTTTTTCAACAGCTTATAGGAAAATTAGATATGAAGAATTTTTTATTAAGAGCCAATAGAGTAACTCGTAAAAGTATTAGAAAAATAAAAACAAAATGTTATTCAAAATATTGTGAATTAAAGGGTTATAGGCCAGTGAATCTTTTTGGAAGAGAGCTTAAATTGTCTTTAGATTCTCAGATTTTTGGCTATTCGGATTTGAAGATGCCAGCAGGCTTATCGAAGAGCGATATAGTTCAATATGCTGATTATGTACAGTTTAGATCAATCGTACAATACATAGATAGTTTATCATCGGATCAAAAACCTGTTTTTGTTGATGTGGGTGCTTGTCATGGTTTGTATGTCGTTATGATAGGCAGTATGTTAAAAGAGAAGGGTGGTATTGTAATCGCAATTGAGCCTGATCAAGAGAACTTTTCGATCTTAAAAAAAAATATTTCTCTCAATTCTTTAGAAGATACAATTATTTGTGAGCAGATGGCTATTTCTGATTACCATAGTGAGGGTTATATATGTGGAGAAGGAACCCAGGCGTATTTGGTGAAGAATGTATTTGAAAATAATGGTGTTAATAAAAATAAAATCATAGTCTCCCCGCTTCAACCTATTCTCGAGAAATTTAATATTTCTAAAATAGATTGTCTGTTAATAGATGTAGAGGGAGCAGAGCTAAATGTTTTACGTAGCATTAATTTCGAAAAAACCCATGTGTCAAAAATTTATTGCGAACTTCATCCTTACGCGTGGGATAAATTTGGCTATCTTGCTGAGGAAATGGGGGAGTTTTTAAAAAATAATAATTACTATTGCTTAGATATGTATTTACAGGAACATGCTGATTTTCAAGGCAAGAAAGGGTATATTGGGCCAACACTTTTTATAAGAATTTGATTCTCATGGTGAGTATTAATAAGAAGTTTTTCATTGAAAACAGGAATACAAGTTTTTTGACCTTTCCAAGGTAAGCATCCGAGCGAAGCCAGGGTTTACATCTTGAAATCCGTTGGGTATAGAGATGTGTTTTTTTACAGATGATTGTGGAGCTAAGAAATGTCTACAGTAAGTGTCATCATGAATGCATTTAATGCTGAGAAATATTTAAAAGAAACGATTGATAGTGTCTATGCGCAAACATATTCTGATTGGGAAATTGTATTCTGGGATAATGCATCAACAGACAAAACAGCAGAGATTGTGAAGCAGTATGATAGTAAATTACATTATTTCTATAGTAATGAACATGTTCCTTTAGGCAAAGCGAGAAATTATGCTTTGGAAAAAGCGCGGGGAGATTACATCGCTTTCTTAGATTGTGATGATTTATGGGAGCCTGAGAAATTGGATCTGCAGCTTAAGCTGTTGCATGAGAGGCCTGATGTAAAATTGGTTTATTCTGATGGTTATATCATTAATTCACAAGGCAGCCTGCTAGAAGTTTTTTCAGAAAAATATATTTTTTTTAGAGGATTTATCTTTGAAAAATTAATGAAACAAGATTTTATTCCATTTCAAAGCGTTATGATGCGAAGGAGTTTGTTTGAAAGAATTTATTTTTCTGAAAATTTTGAAGTGGTTGAGGATTTGGATATGCTTTTAAAAGTAGCTTATGAGTATGAAATTGATTATGTACCTGCGCGACTTATGAAATATAGATGGCACACTGAAAATGCATCCCATCGGGAAGTTGAAGCGCCTATTAAAGAAGTTATTGAGATAAGAAAATTTTGGATAAATAAAATTTCTGATAGAGGTAGAAATCTTTTTTTGAGAAAGTTGTTGTCAGCGGATTATTTAACTTATAGTAATTGGTTGTTGGATCAAAGGAGAGAACCGGAGGCGAGAAAAATGATTATTTTAAGTTTATTTTCGCCGTTTACTTTTTCATTTAAATTATCTCATCTTAAATATTTTTTGTCATTTTTTCCCAGAAAATTCAGTTTTTTTCTGTTAATAATATATAGGAAGCTGCGTTCTTATTGCTCTGGGTTTGGAAAAATGATGCCTGACTCTTAGCGGGGTTATTTTATTATTCCGAGACGGGCAGTTTAGTGGGGGGCGAAAATTATTTAATGAGAGTCTTGCATGTTCCCTACTGTTTTTATCCTGATCCTGTAGGGGGAACGGAAGTTTATGTTAGTTCACTTATGACGTGTCTTAGTAAGAAAAACATTGAGAGCAGTGTTGCTGCGCCAGACATCCACACACATTTTTATCAATATAATAATTTTGATGTAGATCGTTTTTCAGTTTCTGAAAAAATAAATAATTTAGAAGATTTGCATGGTGAAGGTGATGAAAAAGCAAGAGAAGAATTCAGCAGAATTTTAGAAAAAAAAAAACCAGATATTGTTCATTTTCATGCACTGACACGCGGTGTTTCTTTGCGTCTCATGAGGGAGGCAAAACGGCAAGACATCAAAACCGTTTTTACTTACCATACGCCTACGGTGACATGCTTTCGTGGAACCTTGTTACATTTAGGAAAAAACATTTGTAATGGAAAATTGGATAAGAAAAATTGTAGTGTCTGTACACTGCATGCCTTGGGTGTCAATCAAGTGACAGCAAAAACAGTCAATGCATTTTCTGTTTTGTTGGGAGATAAAATAATAAAGACAAAATTACGCGGAAAATTATGGACGGCATTAAGCATGTCTCAATTAATGAAATTAAGACACGCCGTTATTTATTCGATGATGAAAGAAGTTGATAAACTTGTTGTGCTGTGCGAATGGGCAAAAAAATTGTGTATGATCAATGGTGTTGAGCAAGAGAAGATTATGCTTTCTCGCCATGGTCTTTCTTCAAAAAGCTCTTCCATAATAAAGCGAGCGGATATGAAATTAAATTTTCCTTTGAAGATCGTATTCATTGGGCGTTTTGATGTAATGAAAGGTCCCGATATTTTAGTTAAAGCTATACGAAATATGCTGGATTTAGAAATTCAGTTTGATTTATATGGCATCGTTCAAAACAAAGAAGAAAAATATTTTAATACGCTAAAATCATTAGCAGCAGGGGATCCGCGGATTCGGTTTTTATCACCTGTGCCAAGTGAAGAAGTCATTTCTTTATTATGTCAATACCATTTATTGGTTGTGCCATCGCGTTGCCTTGAGACAGGGCCGTTGGTTGTATTAGAAGCTTTTGCAGCAGGTGTTCCCGTGATAGGTTCAAGTTTGGGGGGTATTGCGGAATTAGTAAAACATCAAGAGAATGGCCTACTTGTTAAAACAGATTCATTAAAAGATTGGATGCATGTTATTCGTCAATGCTGTGAAACGCCAAGCATTATCGATAATTTTAAAAAAAATATAAAGCCACCTCGAAGTATGGAGCTTGTTTCAACAGAAATGGCGGCCTTATATTATCAATTATGTCAAAATTGAAAAAAATTTTATTTATTCAATATACAAATCCTTCAGCTTATCCTCCTTTAGAACGTGCTGCTCAATTGCTTGCTGAGCAAGGATGGCATGTTTTATTTTTAGGAACAGGTGCTTGGGGTAAGGCAAATGAATTTGAATTTCCGCCCCATGATCGCATTCAAGCACGTAAAATATCTTTTTGTCCGCCGGGGTGGCGGCAGAAATTACACTATTTTCGTTTTTTGTTATGGAATGTTTTGTGGACGATCTATTGGCGGCCCCAGTGGATTTATGCTTCTGATTTACGTTCTTGTCCTATTGCTTTGGTTTTGAGTTTTATCCCACGGTTACGAATTATTTATCATGAGCATGATTCACCTTCTGAACCCTCAAAGAGAATAGAAAGATTTTTTGATTGGACGCGTACTCGTCTTTCAATGCGCACTTGCAAGAATATTTTACCTAATGAAACGCGTGTAAATCGTTTTTTAGAAAAAACGAAATCAAATAGAAAGAATGTGATGACAATTTTTAATTGTCCTTCATTAAAGACCGTGTCTTTACCTAAAGTGTCGAAGTCAGAAGTTATTTGGATTTTGTACCAAGGTTCGCTTAATCCAGCACGTTTGCCGTTCTCTATTCTTGAAGCACTTACCTTCTTGCCCCCAACAATAAAACTTCGAATCATAGGTTATGAAACAGTAGGACATTTGTCTTACGTTAAACAATTAAAATTGAAAGCAGAAAAATTAAAAATACAAGAAAGAATAAGTATTGTAGATGCGATGCCCTATTATGATTCGTTGCGATCGTATATTAGCGCTTCTGATATCGGTCTTGCATTAATGCCCAAACAAACGACCGATTTTAATGAACAAACGATGGCAGGGGCTTCAAACAAAGCATTTGATTATTTGGCGAACGGGCTTGCGCTGTTAGTGAGTGATTTGCCTGAATGGAAAAAAATGTTTGTGGAGCCTGGGTTTGCGTATGCTTGTGATCCTGCTTCTCCCAATAGCATTGCAGAAAACTTAAAGAAAATGATTGCAGCACCTGAAGACATGCGAAAAATGGGAGAACGTGGAAGACAAAAAATAATAAAGGAATGGAATTATGAAAAACAGTTTTCGCCTGTTTTTAATACCCTTGTTTCTTCCGCGACTCCATCTTTTAGCCGTAAGCGAGAGAATGTGGTGCGTGGCGCCGGGTGAGGGTGCAATTAAATTATTAATTGTAGGTAATCCTGCTCCCAACCACATCGGACGACATTTTTATTCTGCCGCGAAGAAAATGAATTTGGATGTCTTATTGTCTGACAATAGTAAGGCTTATAACGCATCTTGGTTTATGGCGAAGTTTTATTGGTGGGTGCGTAAGAGATATCCTCCCTTATTAAAAAAATATAGCCAAGAAGTTTTAAATCTATGTCAAGAATACCAACCTCATTTTTTATTATCGACAGGTATTGCGCCGATACAGCATTCTGTTTTAGAAGAAATAGGAAAATTAAATATTAAAAAAATAAATTATTTAACAGATAATCCTTGGAATCCTGCGCTTGAAGATAGGTGGTTTAAAAAGTCTTTATGTTTTTATG
>MGYM01000056.1:6937-7885 GCA_001801745.1 Gammaproteobacteria bacterium RIFCSPLOWO2_02_FULL_38_11 | reverse complement strand
TTTTCTCCACGTAAATCAAATCTAGATGATCTTAATAAACTGAGTTGTAAAAGTGTCTCTTACCTACCTTTTGCTTATGCGCCTGAAGCACATTTTATTCAATTTCCTGAAAATGATTTAGAAAGAAAAAAACTTTCATCAGATGTTATGTTTGCAGGGGGAGGAGATGCTGATCGCATAAAAATAATAAAAGCTTTAACAAAAACGGATTTAAATATTGCATTGTACGGTGGTTATTGGAATCGTTTTTCAGAAACGAAAGCTTATGCACGAGGAATATTGGAACCCGTGATGTTATGTAAAGCAGTAAGTGTTTCTAAAATTGTTTTATGCCTTGTGCGTCGTGGTAATCGTGATGGGCATACAATGCGTACGTTCGAAGCCGCTGCGATGGGGGCATGTATGTTAGTGGAGGATACGCTTGAACATCGTGAAATATTAGGTGAAGAAGGAGAAAGTGTTTTATATTTTAATAATAATCAAGAAATGTTAGAAAAAATAAATTGGTTGTTAATGCATGATGATGAACGAAAGCGGTTATCAGAAACAGTGCATGAGCGTATCATGCAGGGTAAGCATACTTACCGTGATCGTTTAGCACAGATGTTTACTTTTATGAGTCAGGAATAAAATTGAAAATTGCTGTGGTAGTGCCAGGTCGATTTCATGCTTTTCATCTTGCTTGTGCGCTGTTGAATCAGGGTCATGATGTTACGGTATTTACTAATTATCCTAAATGGGCGGCAAAACGCTTTGGATTGCCACCAAAACAGGTTAGAAGTTTTTGGTTGCACGGTGTTTTGACGCGTGTAATTGAGCAGGTATCTTGGAAATTTATAAGAAAGTATATCGATAAAGGATTTGTTTTACTTTTTTCTTATTGGGCTGCGTACGCCGTAAGGAAAGAAAAATGGGATGTTATCCATGCCTGGAGTGGGTATGCCACTG
>MGYM01000056.1:4596-6844 GCA_001801745.1 Gammaproteobacteria bacterium RIFCSPLOWO2_02_FULL_38_11 | reverse complement strand
AAAAAAGAATGGGCTTAGCTGTTGAGTCTGCAAGTCCATGGATGATTAAACGAGAGTTATACGAATATCAATACTCTGATGCTATTGCAGTACCTTCTACATTTGCACTGAATAGTTTTATTGAGAATGAGGTTGCTATCTCTAAAACCCGCCTCTTATTGCTTGGCGCGAATACAAAATCATTTTATCCAACAGAAGAGATTGTGGCTGAACGATGCCGGCGTCTTCGTGAAAAAGAAACTTTGCGCATTTTGTATGTTGGTGCCATTACGGCCCAAAAAGGGATTTATGATTTGATTCAAATAATGAAGAAACTAGAAAAAGAAATTAAAAATAAACGTTTTCTGTTTCATTTGATAGGTCCTGTTGAGCCTCTGCTATCAGCGTATCTTAAGCCTGTTTCTGATTTATTTATTTTTACGCCCAAGGTACCCGAATTTGAATTACCACAATGGTATGCTAAAGGTGATATTTTTATATTTCCAACGATACAGGATGGTTACGCAGTGGTATTAGCACAAGCCCATGCAAATGCGCTTCCCGTTATGACAACTCATCATTGCATTGGTCCTGAATTAATTGAAGAAAATAAAAGTGGTTGGGTTTTTCCTATTCGTCGGCCCTGTGATTTTGTGGAAAAATTATTATGGTGTGATTCACATCGCGAAGAATTAGAGAAAATGGTGCGTTATATTTATCACAATATTCAATTTCGTGATTGGGAAAAGGTTGCAAAAGAATTTGTGGCAATTTCCAATGAAATGACAAAGAGTGGTTCATCATGATTGATACTTATAGTCTCTATTTTAATGCTTTTCTATGGATTATTTGTGGATTTTTCTTAATAAAATATTTTCAAAAAAAAGTGGGTGTGGGCTTAGTAGGGGCTTATTTTCTTCAATTATTTATTTTATTCGGACTGGGTGGCTTGCTGTATTGTATTCCTGAATACGCTGACGTTTCTCTTATGGATACCGAGCTTGTTATAGAAGGATATAAGCAATCAACCTATGCTATTATTGCCTTTACACTTGCTGCTGTCTTTCTAGCACCTTCTATTCGTCCTGTTAGAATAGCTGAAGTTAAAAGCGCATCGTTTTATTTCTCTTATAGATTACCTATTTTTTTGATTTTCTTAGGATTAGCTAGCTTTTTTTTAAGAAAAATTATTTTTATGAGTAGTGTTATCGCGATTATCTGTGCGCTCAATCAATTACTTCCAGCAGGAATTGTATTGGGTTTATGGCAAGCTCATTTAAAGAAACATCGTTATATGAAGAGTATATTCTTGTCCCTTTTTTTATTGCCGCCACTATTGTCGTTAGTTTTTCAGGGATTTCTGGGGTTTGGTGCATTAACTACTTTTACCTTGATTATGTTTTTGTATTCTTCATTTCCTTCTAAAAAGGCTTATTTGGTATTGTTTTTATTGGGGTACTTTTTGGTTTCATTTTTTTCTGTTTATCTTGCGAAGAGGCTTGAATTTCGGGCTGTTGCTTGGTCTGGAGAAAGTATCAAGACTTTTTCAGCATTGGAGGTATTTATTGATGAATTTCAATGGCTTGATTTGAAAAATATAGATATTGCTAGTTTACAACAAATTGATTCACGGCTTAATCAAAATATTTTATTAGGCAGAAGTATCTATTACCTTGAACATGGTTATGAAGAATTTGCAAAAGGAGAGACGCTGATAGATGCTGCTTTAGCATTAATCCCCAGAATACTTTGGCCGGATAAACCAATGGTAGGGGGGAGCGGCAATTTAATGTCACGTTACACCGGTGAGCAATTTGCAGTGGGGACAAGCGTTGGGATTACACCTGTCATTGAAGCGTATATTAATTTTGGGACATATGGCGTGATCAGTATTTTTTTATTTTTAGGAATATTGATGGGTCATATAGATAGAAAAGCAAAGCATGCATTATGTGAAGGAGATCAAGAGAGATTTATCATGTGGTATATGCCAGGGCTTGGTTTTTTACAGGTGAGTGGATCTTTCGTGGAAGTGACTTCCACAGTGTTTTCACTTTTTCTTGCAGCTTGGATGATAGTGGTTTGGCTTAAACTAAAAAAGAAAAAAAAATATATTGCTTATAAACAACATCTTGATTCTGTTTATGCATCAAATTGACAAGGGATTTAAATTAGCAATACTCAATACGCACCCCGTCCAATATTTTTCGCCTCTTTATATGCGCTTAGCACAAAATCCTTTAATAAACCTTACGGTTTATTATTGTAG
>MGYM01000056.1:1898-4577 GCA_001801745.1 Gammaproteobacteria bacterium RIFCSPLOWO2_02_FULL_38_11 | reverse complement strand
TATTATGATCCAGGTTTTGGGAAGCAATACCAATGGGATAGACCTTTGTTGGAAGGTTACAGCTCGGTTTTTTTAAAAAATTTAAGACGAAAAGATAAAGTAGGCAGTTTTTTTAGTTTGATTAATATAGACATTATTAAAGAAATTTATAAAAACAATTATGATGCAATTTGGCTTCATGGGTATAGTTATTTTACGCATTTTCTTGCCTTTTTTATTTCTAAATTTTTAAAAATCCCTGTTTTTATGAGAGGAGAAAGCCATCTTTATCTTAAACGGCCTCCTTGGAAACAAAAATTACATAAAACAATAATCTCTAAAATTTATAAAAATTGTGATGCATTGTTAGCGATTGGTGCACGTAATAAAGAATTCTATATTTCATATGGTGTTAATATTAAAAAAATTTTTGATGTGCCTTATGTAGTAGATAATGATTTTTTTATTTCAAAGACTGAAGAAAATAAAAATCCTGCCAATGTGTTGCGTGAAAAATTGGGGTTGGATAATCAAACGCCTATTATTCTTTATGCTTCAAAATTTATTGGAAGAAAAAACCCGCATCATTTGTTGGAAACCTTTGATTTTCTGCAGAAAAAAAATATTAACGCCGCACTTTGTTTTGTGGGGTCGGGACCGTATGAAGCACAACTAAAAACATATGTTGAAAATAATAAAATTAAAAACGTGTATTTTTTTGGTTTTAAAAATCAAACAGAATTACCCCTTTATTATGCATTAGGCGATATTTTTGTTTTACCTTCTTCAAATGAGCCATGGGGCTTGGCAATCAATGAGGCGATGTGCGCAGGATTGCCTATTATCGCAAACAAAGAAATTGGAGCAGTGCCTGACTTAGTGAAGGAGGGTGTCAATGGTTTTCTTTATTCTGAAGGAGATATCCGTGCATTGTCTGAATATCTGGAGAAATTAGTAAAAGATGTCAATTTGCGTGAGACGATGGGAAAAAAATCTTTAGAAATTATTCAAACTTGGAATTATGAAAGCTGTATTCAGGGTGTGATCGAAGCATTGAAATTTGTTAAAACAAGGCAGGCATAGCTAATGAGAAAGGTTTTTTGTACGGCAAATTTACCCCACGGTGGATTAGGCAGTCGACTTTTTGCTTGGGCAAACAGTGTTGTTTTTTCTTATAAAAATAATATTCCTTTATTATCTCCCCGCTGGTATCAATTAAAAACGATAGGGCCTTTTTTGAGGAAAGAAGAAGATAAAAGAATGTATTTTAATTTATTTAATAAGAAAAAAGGAGAAATGACAGCGTTTTTTCGGGTTTTATTAAAATTAATTTCTCTGAAAAAAACACTGACTGTGGAGATGATTTCAAAAGAATTTAAAAATAAAAAATCATTTTTACCACAGTTGTATGTTTTTGAGGGAGAAGGAAATTATTTTGGTAGTCTAAATGGTTGGAATGATTTGCTTTTAAAAGAAACACAAGAAATTACAAAAAAGAAATGGTTAGATAAAGTGGCTGAGTTTAAAGAAATTCCAATAGGCATGCATATTCGACGAGGTGATTTTACTGCAGTGGATGAAACGCGGATTGCCTCTTTAGAGAGCGTGGTTGTTATTCAAATTCCTTTACCTTGGTATGTGAATACATTAAAACGGATCCGAGCAGAACAAGGCAGGAATGTGCCTGCTTATGTTTGTTCTGATGGGCGTTATGAAGAATTAAAGGAATTACTTGATTTACCCAATGTGACATGGATAAAGACAGGGTCAGCTATAGGCGATATTCTTACTCTAAGCAAATCAAAACTTTTTTTATCATCGCAAAGTTCGTTTAGTGGATGGATCAGTTATTTCGGTCAAATGCCTACACTTTGTTATCCTGGGCGGCTTTTAGGATATAATTTAGTGAATAAAGCAGGTATTTATGAATTTGATCCAAAAAATGAATTTTCAGCTTTGGATTTTGATAGCCCTCAGTAGGGTATTGAATTCAAGTGAACACCCAGTGGCAAACAAGGTTTTGTGAAAAATTTTCAGAAAAACCGGAGCATACACGTCAGTATGTGAGGATTTTGAGGAGAATTTTTCGCAAAATATTGGCAGCCAATGGGTGTTCGGTGATACGTAGTGAACGATTACGGATTTTCAAAATATTTTATCTCTTGTAGGCGCGGAATGAAAAAGGCATTTATCACAGGTATCACAGGACAAGATGGATCCTATTTAGCAGAACTACTTTTAAAAAAAAATTATGAAGTGCATGGTATGATTCGTCGTTCTTCTTCGTTTAACACTAAGCGTATCGATCATCTTTTCCAAGATCCACATGCAGAAAATAAAATTCCCTTATATCTTCATTATGGTAATTTAGAAGATTCAACTCGATTAATTGAGTTAATAAAAAAAGTTGATCCCGATGAAGTTTATAATTTGGCAGCACAAAGTCATGTGCGTGTTTCATTTGATGAGCCTGTGTATACTTCTGATATTGTCGCTGTGGGTACATTGAAATTGTTAGAAGCGGTGCGTATTGCAGGCGATTTAGAAAGAATACGTTTCTATCAAGCCTCCAGTTCTGAAATGTATGGAAAAGTAGTGACAATTCCTCAAAATGAAGATACGCCTTTTCATCCCAGAAGCCCTTATGCTTGCTCAAAAGTTTTCGCTTACCATCAAGTGTGTAATTATCGTGAAGCTTAT
>MGYM01000056.1:1542-1672 GCA_001801745.1 Gammaproteobacteria bacterium RIFCSPLOWO2_02_FULL_38_11 | reverse complement strand
TTGCAACAGGAAAAACATGGTCAGTCCGAGATTTTCTTGAAAGGAGTTTTGCTTGTGTGGGATTGTCTTGGGAAAATCATATTGAAATTGATCCACGTTATTATCGTCCTAGTGAAGTGGATGTATTGAT
>MGYM01000056.1:0-1521 GCA_001801745.1 Gammaproteobacteria bacterium RIFCSPLOWO2_02_FULL_38_11 | reverse complement strand
AGAAAAATTAGGTTGGGAACCGTTAGTTAATTTTGATGAATTAGCAAGACGCATGGTAAAAGCAGATTTGTTGTTGGAAGGACTTTCGTCTGAAAAATACATGGAAGGGTCTCAAATATGTGTATAGTCATCAGATGAAGATGCTATTGACAGGTGCAAGCGGTATGGTGGGGTGGCACTTAAAAAAAATATTGATATCAAAATATGATGTGTTGGCACCTTCGCGTGAAGAGTTGAATCTTTTAGATAATGAAGCAACGTACTCTTATATTCAAAAATACAAACCAAATTGGATTATTCATCTTGCCAGTGTTGTGGGAGGCATCTCGGCAAATATAAATAACCCCGTCAAATTTTTAATTGAAAACGTAAAAATAAATACGAATGTCATTGATGCCGCGTTTAAATTGCAAGTCCCTTATTTTTTGAATTTTGCAAGTTCATGCATGTACCCTGCAAACCGTGAAACTTTAAGTGAAAATGATTTGCTAACAGGGGAGCTTGAACCTACAAACGAGGGTTATGCCTTATCAAAAATTTTATCAACAAAATTATGTGAAACTATTTCAGAAAAGAACGGATTTTTTTATAAAACTATTGTTCCAACAAATTTATATGGCCCCTATGATCATTTTGAAGAATCTCGCTCGCATCTTATTCCAGCGATTATCAAAAAAATGCATGATGCAAAATTAGAAAATAAAAAAAATGTAAGCATTTGGGGAACAGGGAATGCTAGGCGTGAATTTTTGTATGTTGAAGATTTAATTTCTTTTGTTTTCATCGCTATCGAGAAAATAAAAATTTTACCCGCGTGGATAAATGTGGGTCTTGGAAAAGATTACAGTGTAAGAGAATATTATGAATGTGTTTCAGATGTGGTGGGTTATAAACCTTTATTTGAATACGATCTAACAAAACCCGAAGGTATGAAGATGAAGAAACTGAATATTCAAAAAGCGTTGGATTTGGGCTGGAAGCCTACAACATCTCTACGAGAAGGAATTGAAAAAACCTACCATTATTATCTTTCAGTTTTTTCTAAAGAGGAAGTTTTATGAAGTCTTTCCATTACCCGCTTTGTATAGACACATGGTCTGAGGAAGAGCCTCTTGCAATACAAAAAGTCATTCAGCGTGGGCGATATACGATGGGAGACTATGTAAAAGAATTTGAAATTGCATTTTCAAACTATTTTGGTTCTCGTTATGCTGTTATGGTTAACTCAGGTTCTTCTGCGAATCTGCTTGCTATTGCTGCTTTGTCTTATAAATCGGAAAATCCACTTGAACCCGGAGACGAGGTGATCGTGCCTTCTCTTTCCTGGGCCACCACTTATTATCCTGTTCATCAGTATGGGTTGAAATTAGTATTTGTAGATATTGACCGTGAAACTTTTAATTTGGATCCTGCTAATTTAGAATTAGCTTTTTCGCCGAAAACGAAAGCAGTTTTTCTTCCTCATATATTAGGTAATCCCGCCAATATTCCCACGATACAATTATTTTGTAAAAAACATCA
>MGYM01000055.1:3846-5400 GCA_001801745.1 Gammaproteobacteria bacterium RIFCSPLOWO2_02_FULL_38_11 | reverse complement strand
TTATTAGAAGAATATTGTTTTTTTAATTTATTAAGATAGGTGATAACCTCATCAGAAAAAGGTGAAAAAAACTGATTAAGCAATGCAGAAGAACTAAATGTAATATCATTCGTAAAATCAATATCACCCCCCACCGATCTCACCGCTTCAATTTCATCTAAAATTTTTGCCGTTAAATCATTTTTTGGATCTTGATATTCATCTCCCTTCACGTACAAATGAGGTTTAATCAATTTTATTGTTTCAACTGCAGTAGGCCATCGATTAATGACAACATAATCCGTACAGTGAAGCGCAGCGATGGCTTCAGCACGAAGTTGTTCATTAAAGCAGGGTCGATGAGGTCCTTTATTCACATATTTATCTTTCGTAATACTCACCACTAAAATATCGCCTTTTTGCTTTGCCTGATCAAAATGACGAATATGACCTATGTGTAATAAATCAAACACACCATGAACATGAATGATTTTCTTTCCAAGCGATTTTTGTCTTGAAAGCTCCACAATCAGATTATCAAAATTTTTTATTTTCTGATTTTTATGTTGAATTTTATCTTTCTTAATTTCTAATTTTACTTCACAGTCCATTTCCATTAATACGTTATCCTGTTTGAAGTGACCAACTGAATGTATCGATCAACTTATTACCCTTAAATTGCCACATTTTTTTCGAATAGCGATCAATAAATTTAGAATAAAGCGCTTCACCCACAGAACCAATCCAATAATCTTCAAGATTCTTTGCATTTAAAACACCTTTTAACGACTGCAATTCAGAATGAATTTATTTTATATTTCAAAAAATTAAACATTTTTATCCTTGCATACCATTTACGTAATCTAACAGTTCACGCTCTTTCTCAACCAAAGAATTTAAAACAAATTTTCTTAACGACTCTCTCACCGAGGGTGCCTGGTAACCCAATGATTTTATTTTATCTAAAGAAATTAAAAATGATTCCTTTTGCGGTGTAACATACTGAACTTGAATGTGTTTCCCAGAAAATGTTTTCATGAGCTGAAAAAGAGTCGAAACTGAACAATAAAGCCAGTTAGATCTTGAATATAAACAATATTATTAAAGAGGCTTTCCGGGTTTTCAGCAATGATAGGTTCATCTCCATAAAATTTTGAAAAACCATAAGCCCCCGTGGGTTCAATAGGGTGATCTTCTTTCAAGATATTTTTTTTAATAGTGCCGTAAACAGAAACACTTGAAAGATAAATAATTAATTTCACCCCAGACCGCATAGCATGAAAAAAGACATGCTGAGATCCTTTAACATTGGTAGCATACATTTCAGAATCACTTGACGATGCCCCAGGATTAACAGCACCACAATGCACAAGCACATCGTATTGTTTTGGTAATGCATCTAAATTATAAAAATCAGTATAAATAAATTTAAGATTATTTTTTTTATTTTCTGACGGACAATTTCTCCTATACGTTGAAAAAACATCATAGCCACGAGAAACAAAGTCAGCAACAACGTATCTGCCAATAAAACCACTTCCTCCCGTCACTAATATTCTTTTTACAAATCCCATT
>MGYM01000055.1:0-3830 GCA_001801745.1 Gammaproteobacteria bacterium RIFCSPLOWO2_02_FULL_38_11 | reverse complement strand
CAAACTCACCCGCGTACTATCGGCATGATTCACAGCACCTCCATGAAGCAAATCATGGCTAAAGATCACAAGCCCCCCCGACTCCGTGAGCAATAACTCAGTCCTTAATTGCTTAACATCTTCATCTAAAACAGGTTTTTTCTTTCCATACCTTATCTCGTAATGCCAACGCCAATCCTGACGTTTTTGAGAATAAGGTACCATCAATAATCCATTCTTGTTAGCAACTGTATGAACCGCAATCCAAACATTTAATCTTTCATGTGGATAATCTGGAATTTTCCACTTTGGAGCTAAATCCCAAAACCAGCGATCAGCATGTATTGGACCACAATCTGTGTTACCTGGACGCACCAAGCGCCACAGCATATTTCCCCATCCTAATTGCTCTTCATCTGCAATTTCTATTTTCCCAAAAACAGCTTCTATTTTTTTGAAAAACGTCATTTGCTTAATATAATTTATTAAATAATATGGTAGTACACGCGCAGAACTGGGCCATACAGTCTCATGGTCTATCAAATGTGATAAGGTATGGTAGTTTGTCATGCTCGCTTCATTAAAATCTTTAACGCTTTCTGGTTTTAATAATTGAATTCGATACAACCACTGCGACTTTATTATTTCCCTTAGCTCGCTGAGTTCTTCTTTAGGTAAGCTAGAACCCAAGGCATAACCCTTCCCATGCTGAATTTCTTCAAACAACGATCTTGTTTCTATAGTTGCTTCCATGACTACCTTCATTTTGATTAATTAGGGACACGCCCTTACATTGCTTTGACTGTTTCTAAATACTTTAAAGGAGGATACACATACCTGTTTTTTTCAAAAAACGATTGAGAAATCACTTCAAGCGTGTTTAGTTTGACAGGCTTATCATCTGCCTTTATAACAATATATTTTTTCATCACAGATAAAATCGAACCTGGCTCTTTACGTTTTAATGCTATTTCATCTTGAAAATTTACAAACTCCGCACTCTCAATATTTAACACTTTATTTTCTGATGCAATTAACTTTACACAAGGGTAAGGAGGGGAAAAAGATCTCACTAATTTAATAATAGCCTCTGCGCTCATGCGCGGATCAATAATACAATCAAACAGCCCTCGCTTTCTCCAGTGATTTGCTTGTTCTTTTTCTTGCGAAACACGCACAAGCCTTTCCCCCGCCAATAGATTTCGACACAATGTGATTATTCCACGGTAAGCCGCTACATTCATACTTTCATTGACTTCCCTTATAGTATCAGTAGATGAAATTTGAAAAGACTCCTGTGAAATCAAATCACCGCTATCAACACCTTCTGTCATGACAAAAAAACTAATTTTCGACTCTTGATATCCCAAAATAATTAACCAATGCAACGGGTGACGACCTCGATTATGAGGTAAATCAGTGGGATGTGAACCTATGCAATAATACTTCGGTAATTTCAAAATTTTTTCTTTTAAAATCATTGGCCAAGATGAAAAAATATAATCAGGATTATATTTTCTTAAATAGGTTAACGTCTTTTCAGAATTTATATCCTCAGACTCAATCCAAGGCAGTCCTTGGCTCTCACTAAATTTCATTATATTTGCCGAACACAAAGGTAAAAGCGTTTTTGGCAACGTGACCATTAAACTAATCTCACACCCTGCATCAAGAATGGCTTTTGCACACGCCAAAGTAAAATACGACGTACCTAGCACAATAAATTTAATTTTTTTTTGCTTCATACAACGATATCGCTTCTATAACACGATCAACATTTTCTAAAGTTTGGTCCGGTCCGCATGGCAAAATAATTCCCTGAGATTCAAACTTATTTGCATTTTTAAATTCTGTAGGATCCTCCATATACATTGCACGATTTAAATTAGGATAAAAGGCTTTTGTTTGAATTTTCTTTTTTGTTAAAAAAGACATTAACCTCTCTCTCTCCTTACAGACTACTTCTATATATAAAGGAATTTCTCCTTTTGAAACCGCAACAGGAATCAATTTTATATTCGAAAAATCTTTCAATCCTGCTTCATAGCGTTGATATATTGCATTAATAGATTTAATTTTTTGATCAACTTTTTTTAATTGCATTTTTCCCAAAGAAGCTTGCAAATCCGTAAACCGAAAATTAAATCCAAAACGATCAAAGGAACAATTCAACAAATCATTAACGCCGTGCGTTCTAATTTTCAAAAGTGCTTTATATATTTCTTCATTTTTTGTAGCAAGAAAACCACCCTGCCCCGTAGAAATTAATTTAGCCATCGACAAAGAAAAACAACTGATTAATGCACCAACACCACTGTATGCATTACCATCCCGACTTAAAAATGCTTGCGCTGCATCTTCTATAACAAAAATATTATATTTTTTTGCTACTTTATTAATTTCATCTATATTTACTGCGCGACCTGAAAGAGAAGCAGGAATAATGGCTTTTGTTTTAGAGGTGATCTTGTTTTCTAATTGCGTAATATCTAAAATTGGGATAGTTTCACAAACATCAACTAATTTAACCTTTGCACCTACCATCATAACTGCATGCGCAGCCGCTATCCAAGTACGATTAGGAACTATAACTTCATCACCCACTCCAACACCCATTGCAATCAATGCCATTAAGAGCGCCATCGAACCACTAGTAGTCGCAACAACATAAGGGACTGATAATTTTTCAGAAATCGCTTGCTCAAACTCAAACGTCAAGGGACCGAGACTTAAGCGCTCAGATCGAATCGCGTCAGCAACAGCCATCGCATCAGATTCAGTATATTGAACACGCCACCAAGAAATAGAATTAGATAGTGGCTTCATGGAATTCATGCACAATCAATTCAGGGAAGGGAACAATAAATTTACCACCTTGCTCTAAATATTTTTTGTTTTTTTCAATAATCACCTCCCAATATTGCCAAGCTAAAATAATGACATAGTCTGGTTTTTTTTGATAAAGCATACTCGATGGAAGAATAGGGATATGATATCCAGGACTATGACGTCCTTGCTTGATTGGATTGTCGTCAACAATAAATTCTAAGTAAGGCCCCAATTCAAATTGATACATAAACGTGGTCACCGTGGGCGAAGCACCATATCCCACCAAGGTTTTATCTTTCTCTTTTAATTTATCAAGCTGTTTTTTCAATGCTTTTTCAATACGATTTAGATCATCAGAAAAATCTTTAAATATTTTAATTTTATTTAATCCAATGTTTTTTTCATCGTCGATAAGCTTAGAAACAATAGGTGATACAACCCTAGAAGATGTTTTTTTCTTAGCAAAACCTCGCAGCGAACCACCCTTGCTCGAGATTCTCTGAACATCAAACAATTGCATTTCATGTGAATTAAAAAAATTCTCTAAAGACAAAACACTATAATACGATAAATGCTCGTGAAAAACGGTATCAAACAATTTTTTCTGGATGATATCTAATAAATAAGAAACTTCAAATACAAATATGCCTTCCGGTGATAACAGATGATAAATCCCTCTTAAAACATCGATCATATCATCTGCATGAGCAAAAACATTATTCGCCACAATAATTTCCGTTTCTCCATTTTTTTCTTTTATTTGTTTAGAAACTTCTTGAGAAAAAAACGTAGGCCATGTTTCTACACCTTCTTTTGTAGCTTCAGCCGCAATAGTATTCGCAGGGTCAACACCTAACACATGCATTTTTTTTTCTTTCAAAAACTTCAAAAAAGTCCCATCGTTACTCCCTATCTCTACCGCCAAACGTCCTTCTGGCTGAATTAGGTTGATAACTTCATTTGCATAGTTTTTAAAATGCTGAACAAGCTCATAAGACGTTGAAGTTCGATAAATATAATCT
>MGYM01000054.1 GCA_001801745.1 Gammaproteobacteria bacterium RIFCSPLOWO2_02_FULL_38_11 | reverse complement strand
ATGAAATTTCAATAGGCGACACTTTAGGTATGGCGACGCCATTGCAAGTGAAATATTTATTTAATGCCTTAGGGAAAATTATTCCATCTGCTCAATTAGCAGGACATTTCCATGATAGCTATGGGCAGGCATTAGCAAATATTTTTTCTGCTCTGCAAGAAGGTATTGCCATCTTCGATGCATCTGTTTCTGGTTTAGGAGGGTGTCCTTATGCAGTGGGTGCGACGGGAAATGTGGCGACAGAAGATGTTTTGTATATGTTAAATGGTTTGGGTATTAAAACAGGTGTAAATTTGAAAGCGTTAATTCAAGCAGGAAATTACATTTGCGATTATTTAGGTAGAAAAACAAATTCAAAAGTATCTTTAGCGATGAGTGATTGAGGTTATTATGTCTGGATTTAATAAAGTTGTTACAACTTATGACGAAGCTTTAAAAGACTTAAAAGACGATATGACCGTCATGGTGGGTGGTTTCGGTTTATGTGGTATTCCTGAAGGTCTGATTGAACATGTTTGTAAGAGGGGTATAAAGGGTCTCACGTGCATCTCAAACAACGCAGGGATTGATAATTTTGGTTTAGGAAAATGGCTTGCGCAGCGTCAAATTAAAATGATGATTGCATCCTACGTGGGAGAAAATATTTTATTTGAAGAATTATTATTAAAAGGAGAATTGCAAGTTACCTTACTTCCCCAAGGCAGCTTAGCAGAAAAAATAAGGGCGGGTGGTGCGGGTATTCCTGCTTTTTATACTGCAACGGGAGTGGGCACGCTTGTTGCTCAAGGCAAAGAGGTAAAGCATTTTAATGAGCGAGCTTATATTTTGGAAGAAAGCTTGAAAGCAGATTTCTCATTAATAAAAGCCTGGAGGGCTGATAAAATGGGAAATTTAATTTATCGAAATACAGCCATGAATTTTAACCCCATGATGGCGACAGCGGGTGAAATTACTGTTGCTGAAGTTGAAGAAATTGTTGAAGTTGGTATGTTGGATCCTAATCACATTCACACAGCGGGCATTTATGTTGATCGTGTTATCCAAGGATGTTTTGAAAAACGTATCGAACAAAAAACATGTCGGAGAAGTTAAATGGAGAGGGTTAATAAAGAAATAAATCATTTATTGGCTTTGATGCATCATGATTTACGTACCCCGCTTGTAAGTATTTTAGAAACCCTGCGTCTTTTGAATAAAACAAGTTTGTCGCCGGCAGCAAAAATTTATTTGCAAGATATACATCTTGCAACAAAATACATGTTTTCTTTAGTTGATGATTTTCTAGATATTTCAAAAATTGATGCAGGAAAAATGAAGTTAATTTCCCATGCGTTTGATTTTCGGCAAGCAATTTATGAAATAATGAAGATATTAAATTATGAAGCAAATTTTAAAAAAATAAAATTAAAAAAAATTATTGACAGTAAAATTCCTTCGATATTATTGGGTGATGAACGCGCAATAAAGCAAATAGTCTCTAATCTGGTCGGAAATGCTATCAAGCACACACAGCAAGGCGAAGTGACTTTAGAAATAAATTTGCAGGACATAAAAAAATATTCTGTTGAACTGAAAATAATTGTAAAAGATACTGGTATTGGGATTCCTGAAGACCAGTTACAATTTATTTTTGCTCCCTATGTGCAAGGGGGTGATGTGATAGCGCATCGTCGTGGCACAGGTTTAGGTTTGGCGCTTTGTAAAGAATATCTTGATCTAATGCAGGGGTGTATCACAGTTGAAAGTAAAGTAGGTTTGGGGACGCAATTCATTTGTGAAATTCCGTTTGGATTGCCTGCTACTCAAAATTATTTACAAGAACCCACTATATTACAAGTTGCAGAAGAGCCAGCAGAATATATTACACAGCCCTTAGAAGTCCCTCTTTCTGAAAATATCTCATATCATGAAAAATTGCCTAGAATTTTATTGGTGGAAGATAATATCATTGTACAACGAGCACATTTACGCTTATTTCAAGAGATGGGATACGATGTCGATGTTATAGATCAAGGAGGGTTAGCCTTTGATAAAATCATAAAAAATAAAAATTATGATTTTGTTTTTATTGATTTGAATTTACCAGATTGCGAAGGTGTTGAAATCGCAAAACGTATTCGTGCTTGGGAAGAAAATAACGCTCGAAAACGACTCCCTTTAATTGCATTAACAGCGATAACCAATCAAGATGTTCTTTTGGATTGTTTGTCTGAAGGCATGGATGCTGTTTTAACGAAACCCCTTGAATTAAATGAATTGAGCTATGTTATGAAAACTTTTTTATCTCAAAAATCGCAAGAGGAAAAATTGAAATGAAAACAGGCGGGCTAGCCGGTGTAGTAGCGGGAGATTCTGCAATTTGTACTGTGGGCATAGGGGCGCATGCGCTGACATACCGTGGTTATGACATTCATGATTTAGCAAAGGATTCAAGTTTTGAAGAAGTTGCGTATTTATTAATTTATGAAAAATTACCGACAGAAAAAGAATTAAAAGCTTATCGTAAAAAATTAATTTCATTACGTCAGATGCCGGCAGCATTGAAAACGATTTTGGAAGCGCTGCCTAAGACAGCGCATCCCATGGCTGTGTTAGAAACGGCTTCTTCGGCCATCGGTGCTTTGCAAAGTGAAGAAGCTGAAACACCAGAAAACATAGCTGATTATTTAATTGCGGTGTTTCCTGCGATTTTGATGTATTGGTATTACTATGCTAATGAAAAAAAACGTATTGAAATTAATTTAGAAGATGAAAGTGTTGCGGCTTATTTTTTGCATTTACTTCATGGAAAAAAACCAGAAAATTTATTATCTGGCGCCGTGGATATTTCTTTTATTTTATACGCAGAGCATGAATTCAATGCTTCTACGTTTGCAGCGCGTGTGACGGCAGCGACAAAAGCGGACGTCTATGCAGCGGTTACTTCTGCAATAGGTGCTTTAAGTGGGTCTTTGCACGGTGGTGCCAATGAAGAAGCGATGGCCTTGATACAGCGTTTCTCTACCCCAGAACAAGCGCAAACAGGCATAAAAGCATTATTAGAGAAAAAAACATTAATTATGGGATTTGGACACCGAGTTTATACTCAAAATGATCCTCGTTCTGATATCATTAAACAGTGGGCGAAACGATTATCTCTTTATTTTCATAGAGAAGATTTATTTTCAGTGGCTGAAAGGATCGAGCAAGTGATGTGGCAAGAAAAAAAATTATTTCCGAATTTAGACTTTTACAGTGCGATAGCCTACCATTTATGTGGTATTCCCACACATTTATTCACCCCCTTGTTTGTTTTTTCTCGTATTTCAGGATGGTGTGCTCACATTATTGAACAACGTGCGAATAATAAATTGATTCGCCCGATGTCTCATTACACAGGTCCTGTCCCTCGTGCTTTTATTCCCATTCAAGATAGAGATACCCCATAGACACGAACTTATAATCTTAAGGGTAGCTCTAAAAATTAGAAATTTTGCGTTAGAACGAGGCGCGCTCATTTTTAAAAGCGCAGTTTACAAGTGAATAAATGAGCATTTTAAAAATGAGTGCAACAAAGTTATAACGCAAAAAGATAATTTTTAGAGGTGCCCTTAAATGCGTGTACTAGGTATTGAAACATCGTGTGATGAAACGGCTGTTGCGATTTATGATAGTCGAGATGGTTTGTTGTCACACTTGCTGCATTCTCAAATTAGCTTACATGCGCAATACGGTGGTGTTGTACCTGAGCTTGCGTCTCGGGATCATATTTGCAAATTATTGCCTTTAACAAAAGAAGTTTTGAAGAAAGCGCGATGCGCTTGGTCTGATTTGCGAGGTATTGCTTATACACAAGCGCCTGGTTTAATGGGTGCTTTATTGGTGGGTGCCACATTTGGGCGAGCTTTGGGTTATGCGCTTGCTATTCCAACTTTAGGTATTAATCATCTTGAAGCGCATTTGCTTGCACCCTTTTTAGAAGAAAATCACCCAAAATTTCCATTTCTTGCCTTATTGGTTTCAGGGGGGCACACACAGTTGATTCAAGTGGAGGCGGTTGGAGAATATAAATTATTAGGTGAGACTTTAGATGATGCCGCGGGGGAAGCTTTTGATAAAGTAGCAAAACTACTTGGCTTACCTTACCCTGGCGGGCCTATACTTTCTAAGTTAGCGCAAGAAGGATGCCCTGGTATTTTTGAATTTCCCGAGCCCATGAGAAAAAATAAAGAATTAAATTTTAGTTTTAGTGGATTGAAGACAGCCGTTTTACAAGCATGGGAGAAGTCTTTAAAAACAGAACAAATTAAAAAAGACATTGCCTACGCATTTCAAAAAACTGTCGTTGATGCCTTAATTTCAAAAACAATGCTTGCTTTAGAAAAAAATAAATTAAACAATGTTGTTGTCGCAGGTGGTGTGAGTGCAAACACCTTATTAAGAAAAAAAATGGATGCATTGAGTTTAAGAATGGGTTTAAGCGTGTTTTATCCACGCTTAGAGTTTTGTACTGACAATGCAGCGATGGTGGCGTATACGGGTTGTTATTATCTCGATAGAGGTATATCAGATAAAAATTTAAAAATTCAAGTTAAAGCGAGAGGGAGCTTGTTGTGAATAAAAAACTGCTTGAAATTTTGGTGTGTCCTATTTGCAAAGGAAAGCTAATTTATAAAGAAGGACAACAAGAATTAATTTGCAAATTCGATAGTATTATTTATCCTATTGAAAATGGAATTCCGGTGATGCTTGAAGAAGCAGGGCGAAGACTTTCATTGGAAGAAAAAGACAAACTGTGATCCTTTAATTGTTAAGAAAACATTAAATCATAAAGAAATTTCAATTTTCTGAATTTTTTTCTATTTTTACTTGATAAACCACGATGGTGTGCTAGGTTCTTAGTTGATCCCCCTTTTATTTTTGTTCCTCTATATTCATTTGCCAAAATAAAAAATTTCAATTTCTTAGGGACACTCCCTAATTTGGAGAATTATATGGAAAAAAATTTAGGAAAATATGATTCTTTTAAAACATCAACTGAATTGGATTTGGAATTAAGTTCTATTAAAGTGTTGGTTATTAGAACAAACAAAGAATTTTCTTCTTTTTTAAAAGGGGCTAAAAATCGCAAAGACATAGAATTTGTAAATTCCGCTTGTGCTTCAATTTATGAATTTGTAGAAAATTGTCATCGTGGGATTTCAATGAAAGAAAATGATTTCAAGTTGTTATTAATGGGAGGGGGTTGGAATGTTGGTCAGCAGTTACATGAGATCATAAAAAACTTCCATGAATCTTCAGAAAAAATAATCTTAAATTGCGATAAAATTCGTGATTTTTTTAAAGATTCAATGAAAAGATCAGTCGTAGAACAGCATATTGAAAAAATACAACAATTGCTTCATCAAGTAATTGGAGCCATGGATGCGAAATTACAAGTTGAAAATAATAATAAAGGTGTCGTCCCGAATCAAAATTCCAATACATCAGAGAATTTTAAAAATATTTAAAATGTAACTGTAACTTGCTGCGCGAAATTACAGGAATAAGACTTGCTTATTTATCTGTACTAGGTGGTCGTCTTCCTAGATGTCCCGCTCGACGACCATGACGCCGATGAAAATTACCCCTGCGTTGATGCGGTTTTTTATCACGAGCTTGTTGGGAAAAAATAGGTCTGTTTTCATTATTAATCGGTTGTACTTCATGCTCTATTGCGATTTCTGACACCTCTTCTTGTTTGACGGGAGGGGAGATAGGCGTAAGCAAATCAAGCTGAATATTCTCTTCTTCGAGTTGTTTTTCTGGGATAAATTTCTCTGGCACAAGTTTTTCTACATTTCGACGGTTGTCTGTGCCTTGAAAATTACTTTTTCTTCGTTTTTCTTTTAAAGGATGGCGATTATAACGTCCTTTTTCATGTGATCGAACGGAAGGGCGCCTTGGCATTGTTTTTGGTGGCTTTTTTTCATGAGTTTGTTCCTGTTGTTTTTCTTCTTCTGTATTGCTAAATAAATTTGTAAAGAAACGTTTTATAAAACTTGTTTCATCCTTTGATTTGCTCGTATTTTCAGTTGTTGACTGTGGATGTTGTGGAAGAGGCATTTCTGCGTATTTTACAGCGGGCTCTTCTGCTATCGGGCTTTGGGTTTTGTTTGCGGTTGATTCTTCATGAGGATCATAGGCAAGTTGATAGCTTAATTTATTTTGGTTTGTATCATCGCTTTTTAATCGAAATACTTTATAGTGTGGGGTTTCCAACTGTGGATTAGGAATGAGTTTAATAGATACTTTGTGCCGTGTTTCGATGGATAAGACAGATGGTTTTTTTTCATTTAAAAGATAAGTCGCAATTTCAATCGGTAAATGTACTTGAAGTTCTACGGTTTTAGGTTTTAGTGCATCTTCTTCGAGTAAGCGTAAAATGGATAAAGCAATGGATTCAATACTGCGAATGGTCCCCTGACCATTACAGCGAGGACAATAACGCAAGGTGCTTTCTTCCAGAGAGGGACGAAGTCGTTGGCGTGACATTTCAAGCAAGCCAAAGCGAGAAATACGACCGATTTGAATACGCGCGCGATCAGATTCCAGGGCGTTACGCAGACGATATTCTACTTCGCGTTGATGTCGTGGTTGTAACATATCAATAAAATCAATTACGATGAGTCCGCCTATATCACGTAATCGTAATTGGCGTGCAATTTCATCAGCAGCTTCTAAATTTGTATTGAGTGCCGTTGCTTCGATATCTTGCCCTTGGGTCGATTTTGAGGAATTGATATCAATGGAAACCAAGGCTTCTGTGCGGTCGATGACAATCTCCCCCCCAGAGGGTAATCGAATTTCACGTTGAAATGCCGATTCAATTTGACTTTCAATTTGAAAACGTGTGAAGAGGGGAACAGGGTCTTCGTATAGTTTGACACGAGAGATGAAGTCAGGTCGTGCGCGTTGAATATATTCTTGTGCACGTTGAAATACTTCAGGATCATCAATTAATACTTCACCAATGTCACGGCGTAGATGATCACGTATAGCGCGTGTGACGATATCGCTTTCTTGATGAATGAGGAAAGAGGAAGGGCGTTGTGTATAGGCATTTTTAATCGCTTCCCAATAAGACAGTAACACGCTTAAATCCCAACTTAATTCTTCTTGGCTTTTTCCAACACCTGCTGTGCGTATGATGACACCCATATCGGCTGGGATGTTCAAACTAGAAAGTAAGCCTTTGAGCTCAGCGCGGTCCTCGCCTTCAATGCGTCGGGATATACCGCCTGTACCTGGATTGTTGGGCATCAAGACAAGGTAACAGCCTGCTAGACTGATAAAGGTGGTGAGTGCTGCACCTTTGTTGCCTCGTTCTTCTTTATCAATTTGGACCATCACTTCTTGGCCCTCTTTAACGACGTCCTTGATATTGATATGACTGAGATCTTCGTCTGAGGGAGGGTTAGTAAAATATTCTCTTGCAATTTCTTTTAAGGGAAGAAAACCGTGCCTTTCTGTTCCAATATTAACGAAAGCGGCTTGCAGACTATTTTGGACTTTATCGATGTAGCCTTTATAAATACTGGCTTTTTGAGGAGAGGATTGCTCTCGTCGAGAGGCGCGTTCTATATCGATATCATAGAGCTGTTGCCCATCTACTTGGGCTACACGCAACTCCTCCTGCTGAGTTGCATTAATCAACATTCTTTTCATGGCTGCCTAATTCTTTTTGGTTTGGCTAATTCTGATTTTAAGTATAGAGTCCTTTTTCATTTTAAATATTCATAAATGCGGGTTACTCATTTGAAAATCATTCGCATTTTAATGATGACGTTACATACATATGAAATGGGATTTTGTAAAACAGCTTTTCTAAAAAGAGATAATTTGCTGTTTTACCTTCTACATTATCAGCCAAACTAAGTTTAACTTTCACTTATAAAATTAAATAAAATATACAATAATAAGTGGCCTACTATATCTACATCAAGGTAGAAACCTACAAAAATAAAAACATTATAGCGGGGGAGGCGAGGGAGGGCAAACAAATTTATTGATGATGATAGGGAGTAGGCAGCCGATGAGTACGCCTGAGATGAGAATCATTTCATAAACGAGAAGATTACCCACGGGAATTTGGCTTGGGGGTAAAAAGCCGAGGATGGCGGTGAAGATACAACTAAAAAGTCCTGCGATGCAGGTGAGCCATAAGCCCCATTTTTTCCCTGGGATAGTGAAACTACGTTTTACGGCAGGGTATTTATAGCGGAGGCGGATAGCGGCAGCGAACATGATGATATAGACAAATAAGGCAAGGATGGCAGAGGCGTCTGCCAGGATCCAAAATGCGGTAGTCGCAGTGGGTAAAATTAAAAAAATAAAAGAAACCAGGGTAAATAAGATCCCTTGTAGTAGCAAAATAGGGACAGGAACACCTGATTTATTTGTTGTGCTTAGTCGCTTGGGTAGAGCCCCATCTTGACCTGCAATCAGTACACCTTTAGAAGGCCCTAAAATCCAGGCGTGAACGCCTCCCATACAGCCAAAGACGATCAAAGCAGCGATGATGGGCATCATCCATTGGAGATGAAAACTCGTAAAGAAAAATTCAAAGGCTTGAAGTAAGCCGACAAGAATACTCAATTGAGATTGTGGAATTACCAAGGCGATGGCGAGGGAGGCGGCAATCAAAGGGGTGATGATCATCAATCCTGACCAGAAGATAGCTTTAGGGTAATCTTTTTGTGGATTTTTAACTTCATTGGCATGATAGGCCGACATTTCCATGCCGATTAACCCAAAGAGAATTGTCGTCAATAAAACTAAATTATTGGCTTGGCTTAAATCCGGAAAGAAATTATTCCAAGAAAATGTAATGGCGATGGGATTGTCTGTTTGTAACCAAACATACCCCAGTACGATGATGATAAACATCGGAAGCAATGTACCAAAGATGGCGGTTAAGGTACTAAAAAGGCTTGATATTTTGATACCTAGAAAATTAATGAATGTCATTAACCAAAAAAGCGAAAACACGGTAAAAAACATATAGGTCTTATTATTAGTTAAATCGGGGTTAATACAATAAGCAAGGGTGGCAGCGATAAAAGACATGATGGTTGGGAACCAACATATGTTGTAAAACCATTGTAAACAAATAGTGAAAAAACCTACTTTTTTTCCGAATGCTTCACGTACCCAAACATAGAGCCCGCCTTTTTCAGGCCAAGCGGTGGCAAGTTCAGCAGAAACTAAAGAGGCGGGAAGAAAAAATAAAACGCCTGCCAAGAGATAATAAAATATGAGAGAAAAGCCGTATTCCGCGCTTAACGGAAGGTTTCTTAAGCTATTGATGGCCACCACATTGATCATGACCAAGCTGAAAACGCTAATCTTTTTCTTGTGAGAAGAGGTCATAGGTGGCTGAACGTTAATAAATCACGTATTCTGTTTGGATTTTATTCTAGAGTCAAATTAATGATGGATGAAAGCAAATCTTTAAAAAGAATGCCTGTGCGTTTTATTACGATCGAAGAAGGGGGGCAGCGTATTGATAATTTTCTTTTGAATTATTTAAAGCACGTTCCCAAGAGTCATATTTATCAGCTCATTAGAAAAGGGCAAGTCCGGGTTAATAAAAAACGGATCGATGCCAGTTACCGTTTGCATGAGCAAGATCAATTACGTCTTCCGCCTTTATATACAAAAGAATCTGAAGTGAAGCGGGCCCCTGACAGACTGCTGCGTGTTATTGCTTCTCAAATTATTTATGAAGATAACTTTTTTATTGTGGTTAACAAGCCGGCGGGAGTGGCTGTGCATGGGGGGAGTGGTTTAAGTTTTGGTATAATTGAAGCAGTACGGCAAATTCGTCCTCAAGAAAAACACTTGGCTTTAGCGCATCGCCTAGACAGAGAAACTTCAGGTTGTTTATTGATGGTAAAAAAATCTAGTATTTTAAGGGAAGTGCACCAGTTATTAAGGGAAGGGGGGATAGAAAAGCAGTATTTTGCTTTTTTAAAAGGTCCGATTCGTTTTAAAGAAAAGACGATAGAAGCGCCTTTAAAAAAATTTAACCTGCAAGGTGGGGAGCGCGTCGTTCGCAGTTCATCTGAAGGTAAGCCTGCCAAGACTGTTTTTATAGTTGAAAAGCATTTTCCTTTAGGCAGCTTAGTAAAAGCAAAGCCGATCACAGGACGTACACATCAAATTCGTGTACATGCAGCGCTCATGAAGCATCCTATCGCTGGAGATGATAAGTATGGCGATAAGATATTTAATAAAGAAATACAAAAAAAAGGTTTAAAACGTTTGTTTTTACACTCGGCTTATTTAAAATTTACGCTCCCCAGTTCACAGCAGGTTTATGAGTTTCAATCACCCTTGATGCAGGATTTAGATGACTTCTTACAAAAGTGTGGAAAGTGAGTTGCAACTTTGCTTGGGAGAGGTATATACTCATTCCCGCCATTATATTATGGCTGTCTTTATTGGTGCTTTTTAATTTTTTTTTAAGGGTATCAAGATTTATTTTTTTTTATTTAAGAGGTTTTACGCAATATGCAAACAGGTAGAGTGAAGTGGTTCAATGAATCAAAAGGGTTTGGTTTTATCGAAACTGAAGATGGAAATGGAGAAGATGTTTTTGTGCATTACTCTGCCATCAAAGGAACAGGATTTAAAACCTTAGCTGAAGGTCAGCGTGTTCGATTTGAGATTGAGCGTGGTCCTAAGGGAGCGCAAGCAACACAAGTGGAAGTGGCCGAAGAAGCTTAAGTTGTTTTTGTTTATCTCCAAGTAAAAACCCCGTTTTATTTTATAATAAAGCGGGGTTTTTTTATGCCAAAGACGTTTTTCACGGATGACTATTTTGCTTTTTTAGGAAGATAAAGATCTGTAATCGTGCCTTCAAAAATTTCAGAAGCGAAAGGAATGGTTTCTGAAAGTGTGGGGTGAGGATGGATCGTTAATGTAAGATCTTCAGCATCACATCCCATTTCAATTGCTAAAGATATTTCAGAAATTAATTCTCCTGCATTGGGTCCTACAATACATCCTCCTATAACGCGATGTGTACTGGGATCAAAAATTAATTTTGTTAAACCCTCGTCACGTCCTAAACTCAATGAGCGACCACTGGCAGCCCAAGGGAAAGTGGCTTTTTCATAGGGAATATTCTTCGCTTTAGCTTGTGTTTCTGTGATACCCGTCCATGCAATTTCAGGATCCGTGTAAGCGACGGCAGGGATGCATAAAGGTTGAAAATAATGTTTTTTTCCTGAAATCACTTCGGCAGCGATACGTCCTTCGGGCGAAGCTTTATGGGCTAACATGGGGTTTCCCACAATATCGCCAATCGCAAAAATGTGAGGGATGTTGGTGCGTTGTTGTTTGTCCACAGGAATAAAGCCACGTTCATCGACGTGAATCCCAGCACTTTCAGCAGCTATTAAATTTCCATTGGGTTTGCGGCCAATGGCCACTAAGACTTGATCATAACGCTGTGCTTCTTTTGCTGCGTTGATACCTTCAAAGCTTGCCCATAAGCCATCTGTTTTTGCTTCTACTTTTGTTACTTTTGTTGAAAGCAAAATTTCTTTATAAAGTTTAGCAATGCGTTTTTGAAAAGGTGCAATGATGTCACGATCACAACCAGGAACTAAGTCTTCACCTAATTCCACAATAGAAATGCTTGTTCCTAAAGCATGATAAACCGTCGCCATTTCTAAACCGATGATGCCGCCACCGACCACCAGCAATGATCCGCCTATTTTATTTAATTCTAATGCTGAGGTGGAATCTAAAATACGTGAATCATCAGGAAAAATAGGCAGTTTAACGGGTTGTGAGCCTGCTGCGATGATGGCATTTTCAAAATGAATGATGTGTGAACCTTCTTTTGTTTCAACTTGTATTTCATTGGCTGAAATAAATTTACCATAACCTGTTACAACTTCAACTTTGCGTTGTTTGGCTAACATTTTAAGTCCACCGGTTAGGCGTTTAATGACGTTATTCTTCCAAGCAACAATTTTTGTTTTATCAAATTTAAATTCACTGGTTTCTAAACCATGTTGACGCATGAAATTAGTTTCATCAATAACTTTTGCTATGTGTAAAAGCGCTTTTGATGGAATGCAGCCGACATTCAAACATACGCCACCTATATCATTATAACGTTCGATTAAAACAACTTTTTTTCCTAAATCCGCAGCACGAAACGCAGCAGTATAGCCTCCAGGGCCTGAACCTAAAACGACAACCTCTGTTTGAATGTCAGTAGACATAAGTGCTCCTAAGATTTTTAGCGAACGGTATTTAATTCAGAAGATAAAGTTGTAATAAAGCGTGCGCCCTCTGCACCATCAATCACGCGGTGATCATAGGAGAGTGAAAGCGGTAACACAAGTCGCGGGATAAATTGTTGGTTTTGATAAATTGGTTTTTGATAACTACGCGAGATACCTAAAATGGCAACGTCAGGCATGTTAATAATAGGGGTAAACGCTGTGCCACCAATGCCGCCTAAGCTTGAAATAGTAAAGCTGTTGCCTTGCATATCTTTGGGTTTGAGTTCTTTTGTTCGTGCTTTTTGACTGATTTCTCCCAGCTCTTTTGCAAGTTGAAATACGGTTTTTTGATCAACGTCACGTACAACAGGGACAACTAAACCGTCTGCTGTGTCAACGGCAATACCAAAATGAAAATATTTTTTTAAAATTAAATTTTCCATTTTGATGTCCAAAGAGGCATTAAATTGTGGAAATTTTTGAAGTATAGCAACGCATGCTTTCATGATAAAAGCGAGTAACGTTAATTTAAAACCTTGTTTTTCTGCTTCAATTGCTTTTGATTTCCGATGAATTTCTAGATCAGTAATGTCTGCTTCATCAAATTGTGTAACATGAGGGATCAAAAGCCAATTGCGGTGTAAATTCGTAGCGGATATTTTTTTTATGCGTGATAAGGGACGCGTTTCAATTACGCCATAGTGAGCAAAATCAATTTGAGGGGGAGTGGGTAATCCACTGCCTTGAGACATTTTTTGTTTTATGAAAGTGATCAAATCTTCTTTTGTAATACGATTTTTATGCCCTGTGCCTTTTAGTTTTGATAAATCAATTTCAAGTTCGCGTGCCAGCATGCGAACAGCAGGTCCTGCATGAATGTTTCCTGTGGAAAAAGATGTTGTGGGCGTCGGCGTTTGTGCTGGTTTTGCAGGGGGTGTTGATTTTGGAAATGTTTTTTCAAGATTTTCTTGAGTCTCTTCTGTCTCATCGATGCTTGCGATGAGATGACCTATATTGACCTTATCACCTACCTTGATCTTAATTTCTTTAATTGTGCCACTGTAAGGAGAGGGGACTTCCATGCTGGCTTTTTCGCCTTCTAGCGTGAGCAAGGTATCTTCTTTTTTAACGATACTTCCTGCTTGTATAGCAATCTCAACGACAGTAACGTCTGTTGTTGAACCCAAGTCAGGAAGAATGATTTCTTTTATAGTCACCTCTTACTCCTTATGCATAGAATGGATTTGGTTTTTCAGGATCAATTTCTAATTTTTCCATGCTCTCTTTTACCGTATTCAAAGGGATTGCTTTTGTGTCAGCTAATGCCTTCAATGCAGCTAATACAATGTATTTTGCGCTGACTTCAAAAAAATCACGCAAATTGGTACGTGTATCACTGCGGCCATAACCGTCTGTGCCCAGCACAACATAATGTGTGGGTACCCAGGGTCGAATTTGATCGGCAAATAAACGAATATAATCAGTTGCAGCAATCACAGGATCTGTTTTGTTTTTAAAACATTGCGTAATATAACTTTCTTTTTGTGGCGCATTAGGGTGAAATAAGTTTTCTCGTTCAATACATGCTGCTTCACGTCGTAGTTCTGTGAAACTTGTCACACTCCAAATATCAGCAGCAATATTATAATCTTGTTTTAAAATATCTGCCGCTTTGATTACGTCACGTAAAATACTGCCTGACCCTAGCAGTTGAACGCGTAGTGTTGAAGTTGTGGTAGTTTTTTTTAATAAATACATCCCTTTTAAAATACCTTCTTCACTTTGTGCTGGCATGCCAGGATGTTCATAATTTTCATTCATGATTGAAATATAATAAAAAATATTTTCTTGTTGTGTGAACATGCGTCGCATGCCTTCGCGTATAATCACAGCTAATTCATAGGCATAAGTAGGATCATAACAAATGCAATTCGGAATCACAGATGCAAAGACATGATTGTGTCCATCTTGGTGTTGTAAGCCTTCGCCGGCTAAGCTCGTACGGCCGGATGTGGCGCCTAATAAAAATCCTCTCGTTTGCATATCACCTGCGGCCCATGCCAAATCGCCGATACGTTGAAAACCAAACATAGAGTAATAAATATAGAAAGGGATCATCGGTAGATTGTTAACACTGTAGGAAGTGCCTGCGGCAATCCAGGAACAAAATGAACCGGGTTCTGTGATGCCTTCTTCGAGCATTTGTCCTTTTTGATCTTCACGATAATACATGATTTGGCTTGCATCGACGGGTGCGTACAATTGTCCTACCGAAGAATAAATGCCAATTTGACGAAATAAACCTTCCATTCCAAAAGTCCGTGCTTCATCAGGCACAATGGGTACGATGCGAGGTCCCCATACTTTGTCTTTTAAAAGATGAGAGAGGATGCGCACAAAAGCCATGGTTGTTGAAATTTTTCTATCGCCTGTGCTTTCAAAAAAAATCTTGAACTCATCAAAGGATAGTTCAGGTAAAGCTTCGCTTGTTGTTCTTCTTGCAGGTAGGAAGCCGCCTAAATGATGCCGACGTTCTAATAAATAACGTATTTCTTCAGATTTTTTATCGGGATAGCAAAAATTATTTTCTTCAAGATCTTCATCGGTCAAAGGTAGTTGAAATCGATCGCGAAATTGCTTGAGGGAATTGATGTCAATTTTTTTTTGCTGGTGTGTAATGTTTTGTGCTTCACCCGCGAGCCCCATACCATAGCCTTTAATAGTTTTAGCAAGAATAACGGTGGGTTGCCCCGTGTGTGTGACAGCGGCTTTGTATGCTGCGTATACTTTTACAGGATCATGGCCACCACGATTGAGTTGCCATATTTCTTCGTCACTTAAATTTTCTACGAGGGCTTTTAATTCGGAATATTTCCCAAAAAAACGTTCACGAATATAAGCGCCATTGCGTGCACGATACGCTTGGTATTCTCCATCGACACATTCATTCATGCGCTGAGTAAGTAATCCCGAATCATCTTTTTGTAACAAAGGATCCCAATGGCACCCCCAAATTACTTTAATGACATTCCAACCCGCACCCCGAAATACAGCTTCAAGTTCTTGGATAATTTTTCCATTGCCGCGTACAGGGCCATCGAGGCGTTGTAAATTGCAGTTAATGACAAAAATTAAATTATCTAATTTTTCACGACCTGCTAATGAGATAGCGCCTAAAGATTCGGGTTCATCCATTTCACCATCGCCGCAAAAAACCCATATTTTACGATCTGAAGTATCAGCGAGTTCACGGTTTTTTAAATATTTTAGAAATCGTGCTTGATAAATACTTTGAAGGGGGCCCAGTCCCATTGAAACTGTGGCAAATTGCCAAAACTCAGGCATTAGCCAAGGATGAGGGTAAGAACTCAAGCCATTTTTTTGGATTTCTTGCCGGAAATTTGTTAGTTGTTCTTGCGTCAAACGTCCTTCTAAAAAAGCACGTGCATAAATACCAGGAGAAGCATGTCCTTGAATATAGAGTAAGTCACCCTCGCGTGCTGGGGTGCTTGCATGAAAAAAATGATTGAAACCGACTTCGTATAAAGTGCTGGCAGAGGCATAAGTTGCGATATGTCCGCCGAGTTCAGGCGAAATTTTACCTGCGCGTA
>MGYM01000053.1:62485-74920 GCA_001801745.1 Gammaproteobacteria bacterium RIFCSPLOWO2_02_FULL_38_11 | reverse complement strand
TGAAAACTGGAAATCAAACCTTGACTTTAACACAGTAACCTACCTCACTTGTTTTACAAGTTCTGCCAAAGCTTGCGCCAAGGTATTTACATGCACGGCATCTTCACCTTCCACCATGACACGCACCACAGAACTTTCCGTTCCTGATGCACGCAACAATACACGCCCGCGCCCTTCCAAAGCACGCTCTGTCTCTTTAATTGCGTTGACAATCTGCGGTTCATCAAGCGGATTTTTTTTAGAATCAAACTTTACATTTATCATCGACTGCGGAAATTTTATAAGTTCTTTTTTCAATTCATGTAAACTTTTTCCGGTTTGCTGCATACAAGAAAGTACTTGTAGCGCCGAGATAATGCCATCGCCAGTGGTTGTTACGCCCAACCAAACAATATGCCCTGAAGATTCACCACCCAACTGCCATCCTAAACGCAATAATTCACTCATGACATAACGATCACCCACATGAGTACGAATAAATGCAATACCTAAATTTTGCAAAGCTTGCTCTAAACCCAAATTACTCATGCTTGTTCCAACAACACCCCCACGCAATTTACCTAATTGCTGTAAATTTTTAGCAATAATAAATAATAACTCATCACCATCTAGGATCTCGCCCTCTTCATCGCACATGATTACACGATCACCATCACCATCCAAAGCGATACCACAATCTGCTTTTTCTGCTAATACAATTTTTTGCAATACTTCAGGACATGTTGAGCCACAGTGATCATTAATATTAAGACCATCAGGATTAACAGCTAATTCCAAAACATTTGCATTCAATTCATGAAAAACATTCGGGGCAACGTAGTAGCTTGCACCATTGGCACAATCCACAATGATTTTCATGCCTTTTAATGATAAATGAGAAGGGAAGGTACTTTTACAAAATTCAATATAACGCCCTGGCGCATCATGCAAGCGCACGGCTTTACCTAAATGTTTGGATTCCACTGTTACTAATGTTTTTTCTAATTGTTCTTCAATCGCCAATTCTATTTCATCAGGTAATTTGTAACCTTGATCAGAAAAAAATTTTATTCCGTTATCATAGTAAGGATTGTGAGAAGCACTGATAACTATCCCTGCACTGGCGCGCAAAGTTCTGGTTAAATAAGCAATCCCAGGTGTAGGCATAGGACCTAACAAATGAACATCTACTCCAGCAGCAGATAAACCTGCTTCTAAAGCAGATTCAAACATATAACCCGAGATACGCGTATCCTTACCAATTAAAACTTTTGCGCCAGAGGGCCTTGCCAAGACCTTACCAACAGCCCACCCTAACTTTAAGGCAAACTCAGGATTAATAGGCCAAGAACCTACTTTTCCTCGAATACCATCTGTACCAAAATATTTTTTCTTGCTCATGCTACATTCACCTCCAACGCTTCAATCATATCTAGCGCTTGGCGCGTTGCTAAAACATCATGCGCTCGTATTATATTAACCCCTTGTAAAACAGCATAGATTGCCAATGCAATACTCGGGTATAAACTATCATGCACCTCCAAACCTAAAGCTTTCTTTATTAAAGATTTTCGTGAAAGCCCTACCAACAAAGGCATTTTCCATGTTTTTTTAAAGTTACTTAATTGTTTGAGCAATTGAAAATTGTGCGCCATCGTTTTTCCAAAACCAAATCCCGGATCCAAAATTAAGTTTTCATATTTAATCCCTGCTTGTAAACATTGTTCTATCCTTTCTTTAAAAAATAAATTTACTTCTTCAAAAATATTTTCATACTCAGGATGGTTCTGCATCGTTTGCGGCTCTCCTTTCATATGCATTAAAACCACTGGCACGTTACACTGCCGAGCCGCTTCTAATGCACCTGGCTCACGTAAAGCTTTAATATCATTAATAATAGATACACCTGCTTCCACCGCACGACACATTACTTCAGGTTTGTAAGTATCGATTGAAATAGGAACCGAGGTAAGTTTTGATAAAGCTTGAATAACAGGAATAACGCGCTGACATTCTTCTTCTAGCAAAACAGGAGAAGCATAAGGACGCGATGATTCTCCTCCAATATCAAGAATATCAGCGCCCTCGTCCACCATGCGTAAAGCATGCGCAATGGCATCGTCGTGATTTTGATATTTTCCATTTTCTGAAAAAGAATCGGGCGTAACATTTAATACGCCCATTAATTTAAGTTTAGAAAAATTATTCGTAATCGCTCACTCCGTATCACCGAACGCCCATTGGCTGGCAATGTTTTACGAAAAATTCCCCTCAAAATCCTCACATACTGATGTGTGCGCTCCGGTTTCTCGGAAAATTTTTCACAAAACCTTATTTGCCACCGGGCGTTCACTTGAATTCAATACCCTACTGATTGGTTACAATTATTCACGACCACGATCTATTAAAGGCAAGTCACTTTCACACGCCGAACCTGGCACAGGCGTCACTTCTTCTGCTTTTAAAACTTGCGGGTCGGGTTTATTGTCGGGCGGAAATTCTTCCCAATCTTGAGGTGGATTGGGTTTCTTTCCTTGCATGATCATATCAATTTGCTCTGCATCAAGGGTTTCATATTTAATGAGTGCTTCTGCCATCAAATGCAATATGTTTTTATGTTTTGCTAATAAATCTTTTGCATGCTGATAATTAGAATCAACAATATGACGCACCTCTTCATCAATACGATGTGCAGTTTCATTTGATATTTCTTTACGTTTTGTTACTGAATGTCCTAAAAATATTTCGCCGTCATCATCACCGTACATCAAAGGACCCAATTTATCTGAGAAACCCCATTTGGTTACCATATTCCGTGCCAACTCCGTCGCACGTTGAATATCATTTGAAGCACCTGTTGTTACACTGTTATAACCAAAAATTAATTCTTCTGCTAAACGTCCTCCAAATAAACTGCATATTTGACTATTTAAACGTTGACGCGTGTAACTATAACGATCTTGTTCGGGTAAAAATAAAGTAACCCCTAAGGCTCTTCCTCGCGGAATAATACTCACTTTATAAACAGGATCATGTTCAGGCACCAAACGCCCCACGATTGCATGCCCTGCTTCATGGTAAGCCGTCAATTTTTTTTCTTCATTCGTCATCGCCATAGAACGACGCTCTGCACCCATCATGATTTTATCTTTTGCTTTATCCAAGTCTTGCATCTCTACTACTTTTTTATTTGCACGCGCTGCAAACAGTGCTGCTTCGTTAACTAAATTTGCTAAATCTGCCCCAGAAAAACCTGGGGTACCTCGCGCAATCAATGCAGGATTAACTTTTTCTGCTAAAGGAATTTTTCGCATATGCACTTTTAAGATTTGCTCGCGCCCACGCACATCCGGCAAACCCACCACAACTTGACGATCAAAACGACCTGGGCGTAATAAAGCAGGATCCAACACATCAGGACGGTTCGTGGCAGCCACGACGATAACACCTTCATTTCCTTCAAAACCATCCATTTCCACTAAAAGTTGATTCAGGGTTTGTTCACGTTCATCGTGCCCTCCCCCAAGACCCGCACCACGGTGTCGCCCTACCGCATCAATTTCATCAATAAAGATGATACAAGGCGCTTGTTTCTTTGCTTGTTCAAACATGTCTCGTACGCGAGAAGCTCCCACACCAACAAACATTTCCACAAAATCAGAACCTGAGATTGTAAAGAAAGGCACTTTGGCTTCACCCGCTACTGCACGCGCTAATAAAGTTTTACCCGTTCCCGGTGGGCCCACCAGTAAAACCCCACGGGGAATTTTCCCACCTAATTTTTGAAATTTTCCTGGATCTTTTAAGAAATCCACCAACTCTTTTACTTCTTCTTTTGCTTCTTCAACACCCGCAACATCTGCAAACGTCACCTTTACTTGATCTTCTCCCAGCAAACGCGCACGACTACGCCCAAAAGATAAAGCGCCGCGCCCACCCCCGCCTTGCATTTGACGCATGAAGAAAACCCATACGCCAATCAATAACAACATGGGAAACCAATTTATAAAAATATGCATCAATAAACTTTGTTGCTCAGGCGGTTTACCTTTGACATTCACATTTCGTTTCAACAACTCAGGCAATAAAGTAGGATCTTCTAGAGGAAGATACGTACTAAACGTTTGATCACCTTGAGTTAAACCTTCAATATTACGATTATCAATCGTGACAGATGTAATATTGCCTTGCTGAATTTGACGAACAAAATCAGAATAACTCAAACGCTGATCCGCTGTGGATTTAGGACCAAAATTACTAAAAATAAAAATAAGTATGACCGCGATAAACAACCACAAAAATAAATTCTTTACCATGTCGTTCAAGGTAAGTACCTCATTTTCTAATTGAAGAAGCAAAACTAATGGATTATTACACAACAATACCGTTTAAGGTAGTGCAAAAGAGCAATATTTAGACAACGGTCTCTTAAACTTGAGCTATAATTTTTTAAACACTTAACACCTTGTAAGAGAAACCATGCCTCTGACAGCGCGTCACTTATTTGATGACATGAAATATTTTTCTTTGACACAGCGCATGAAGGCAGCGCTTGATAAATTATTTGGAATAACAAGCGGTGAAAACACCCCGCCCGATACTTTCAAAAGAAAGTTAAATTTTATTGCTGATGATTTCAATTGTAAACTTAATTTTGATGATTATCGTTATTTACAAACTTTACTTGAATCTTATGAAGTCGTTATAGGGGATTCTAACCCCATTACTTCCATGGAAGAATTTATTGAAAAATTAAAAAATATAACTTCCAAAACAAACACGCCTACAAAAAATACTTATACTGTTGATAATACACTGGCAGAAGCAGGAAAATATCTTTTCTTAAACCACCAAATTCCAGAACACGATCAAATAGAAAAAAAAACACAAAATTCTTTCACGCTGCAGTTAATGCCTCAACGCTTAGGTGACGCTAAATTAAAATTAAATGAACTCAGCGCCAGTAACAACCCTCTCCATACTTTAGTGATAGAAGCTCCCTATGGTTTTGATGAAGAAAACACACAAATACCTGAAGAGAAAGATAAAGTCTTATCACTGGATTTTAACAAATTTAAAAAACTAAGGGTCTTAAAATTAGATTACCCTATGATACGATTCGTCAATCCTGATAGCGCAACTCATCTTTCATCCTTAAAAATATTAAATGGTGCCGAACCTGAACTTTTCAAGACAATTCATCAATTTCCAGAACTTACAACACTCGATATCATCGCAACACAGCTTTATCCTTTTTCATCAAGCGTGACAGATTTACGGTTGCGATCATCAGAAGTAAAAGATAATGACGTTATTGATTTAGCACGTTTTCCAAACCTCTCAAGCCTAACACTACAGGGCCTCGCATTTTCTAAATTAGGCACGGGCCCTTATTTAACAATCGAACATCTACAAATTATTTCCCAAACCTCTAATGATAAAAATATTGATTTTTCCGAGTTATTTCCAAATTTAAAAACAGTGGAAATACGAGGTTTTGCAAATCGAAATTTTCATTTTTCGAATGCTAAAAAATTAAAATCTATTGTCATCGATGACTGTCAAAACTGTGAAATTAATTTGAGCTCATTAACCCTGGAAGAATTCCGCGTGAGGGGCAGAAGTTTCATGACTCAAATCACGGGTGCTTTTGATTTTTCAGAATTAAAAATATTGGAATTAAATAATAAAGGTATTGCAGAAACACTTAATATGAGTTCACCTCATTTTCCTAAATTAGAAATACTTGAATTACACACAGAACTGTTTAATAGCCACCTACCTTCTTTACGGCATATGGCGTTACATCACCCTCATACGGCGGCCATATTACATCCTGGCTGCACACCCAAGCTCATGAGTTTACGTCACGTAATGAAAAGAAATCACACCCACACTTCTGATGATCAAAATCATTCTCGACAACTTCAAGCAAAACAAGAAATCACAGTCTCCCATAACGGCATGAACAGTTTGGTTACTCGCTTAAAAGAACAACTTCATCTAGGACAATATCAATATGAACAACAATTTGTAGCTGATGTGCCACAAAAAAAACAAGAAAATGTGCATTCTTTTTTTTCGACAACAAAAGAAAAAAAAGGACCAAAAACAAAAATTCTTCGACTTCAACGCGGAATGTAATTTTACTTCTTCTCTCTTGCAATCAAATAAATTTCATTTGAACGTTTTCTTGAGGCAGCAGGTTTCCGAATCGTAACTTTCTTAAATTGTTGTCGTAATAACTTTAAAAAAGCATCGTAACCCTCTCCCTGAAAAAGCTTTATCACCAAACACCCTTCAGGTTTCAATAAATAAGATGTTAAGTCCAATACTGTTTCGGCTAAATACATAACCCGCGGTTGATCAACTCCCGATACACCACTCATGTTGGGCGCCATATCCGAAAGAATTAAGTCAACCGCTTCTTCTCCCAAAGCACACCAAAGTAATTTGAGCGTTTCTTCTGAAGTAAAATCACCTTGAATAAACGTTACATCAGGCAAGGCAGACAGGGGTAGTAAATCCAAAGACCAGACTTTCCCTTGCCCTTTTAAATGCTCTAACACAAGCTGAGTCCAACCCCCTGGCGCAGCACCTAAATCTAAAACACGCATGTTTTTTTTTAACAAATGATCTTTTTCAAATATTTCTTTTAATTTAAATACAGAACGAGAACGGTAACCTTGAGCATGCGCTTTCTTAACATAAACATCGTTAAAATGCTCTGCTAACCAACGTCTTGAACTTTTTGAACGTCTCATTAGGAATAATTGGGATCTAAATAAAAATCTTCATCTTGCTTTACCATGCCCAAATCTTCTCGTGCATGACCCTCATACATCTCATTACCTTGTCTATAACTTGCAACTTGATTTTGTAAATTTTTATTTTTTTTCTCAAGATCTTCATTTTGCTGTTGTAATTGCGAAGATTGTTTTTTTAGTCTCAACACTTGCGGCAACCCTTTTGTATCAACCCATAATTTATATTGAAGTAAAATAAGCAAGGCCAAGAGCGCTACCAAGAAAATTCTCATGTTCTTATCCAACGTGTAAAACAAGAAAACCCAGCATAATTTGCTTTACTACCTAAATCATATTCAATGCGTATCAAACGATTATATTTTGCAACACGATCCGTGCGACACAAAGAACCTGCCTTTATCTGTCCTGCGTTGCTTGCAACGGCTAGATCAGCAATCGTTGTGTCTTCTGTTTCACCTGAGCGATGCGAAATAATCGTGTTATATTTTGCTTTCTTTGCCATGGTAATAGCATCCAAAGTTTCTGACAACGTTCCAATTTGATTGGGTTTAATAAGAATTGCATTTGCAATTTTATTTTCAATCCCTTTTTCTAAAATTTCTGTGTTTGTCACAAACAGATCATCACCCACTAATTGTATACGTGCACCCAATCTCTCAGATAATGCCTTCCACCCTTCTTCGTCTTGCTCTGCCATACCATCTTCAATGCTTAAAATAGGATAATGGTTCACCCATTTTTCATAATGATCAATTAACGCATCAAAAGTCAGGCGCTGATTATCCGCACGCAAATGATAAAGCCCATTTTCATAAAATTCAGAACTTGCCACATCTAAGCCAAGAAAAATATTTTTACCCGGCTCATATCCTACTTCGCGGATCGCTTTTAATATTACTTCGATGGCTTCTTCATTAGAAGTAAGATTCGGCGCAAAGCCCCCTTCATCCCCCACCGCAGTATTGAGCTGTTGTTTTTTTAAATTTGATTTCAAAGCATGAAATATTTCAGCACCTGCTCTCACAGCTTCTGAGAAAGTAGAAACACCTACTGGTAAAATCATAAATTCTTGAATATCAATATTATTGTCTGCGTGCGCACCGCCATTAATAATATTCATCATAGGTACAGGCAATATAAATTCATTACCAGTATGCAAATATTGATAAAGCGCTTGATCTTTTTCATTTGCCAAAGCTTTGGCTATCGCCAACGAAACAGAAAGTATGGCATTGGCACCCAACTTTGCTTTGTTCGAGTCGCCATCTACTTTTATTAAAATATCATCCAGATCTTTTATCGTTGCAATTTCTTGATTCCAAATCGCATCACGTATAGGACCTAACACATTTGAAATCGCCTTTAAAACGCCTTTTCCGCCATAACGCTTCATATCTTTATCACGTAATTCCAAAGCTTCACGAGAACCCGTCGAAGCACCCGAAGGAACGGCCGCCCAGCCCTTTGAACCACTGAGTAATTCAACTTCTGTTGCCAGTGTTGGGTTACCACGAGAGTCTAAAATCTCATAGGCAATTAAGTTTTTAATTTTAGCCATAAAAAAATCCTATTTTTCCAATTTCTGATACCGTGCCAAACTTGATTTTATCTCTGATTTAGCGCGTTCAGGCCCCGCCCACCCCACCACCTTCACCCACTTCCCTACTTCGAGATCTTTATAATGTTCGAAAAAGTGACGAATGGTATCTAAGGTTTGTGCAGGAACATCTTCAGGTGAAAAAACACTTTCATACAACGAAGAAAGTTTATCAACAGGCACCGCTAATATCTTTGCGTCCAAACCCGCTTCATCAGTCATTTCCAGCATGCCCACAGGGCGACACCGAATCACAGAACCACTGATTAACGGAAAAGGCGCCAAGACTAAAACATCCACGGGGTCCCCATCTTCTGATAAAGTTTTTGGGACATAACCATAATTACAAGGGTAATACATTGCTGTACTTAAAAAACGATTCACAAACAAAGCCCCGCTTTTTTTATCCATTTCATATTTAACCGGTGCGCTTTGCGTGGGAATTTCAATAATGACATTAATGTCTTCAGGCGGATGTATCCCCGCAGTTACTTCACTTAATTTCATACTTGAATCCTCGGAGATTTAACAACCATTCTTTCATCAAAAACATAACAATCACCCTGATAATGTACATCACCACACTCCTTGAAATATTGCAAGATTCCTCCCTCTAATTGATAAACTTCTTTAAATCCTTTTTCCTGCATCCAAGGCACGACTTTTTCACAACGAATACCACCGGTACAACAGCTTACTATTACTTGTGATTTCATTTTTTTTGGTAATTGCTCGATAGCAACCGTAAAATCTTTAAAATGTTTTATCTTTAATGAAATTGATTTTTTAAATCCTCCCTGTTCAATTTCATATTGATTACGCACATCCAACAAAACAAACTCTTTTTCTTCATCTAACCATGCTTTCAATTGCGTGGGCGAAATATAATTAGCAGGGTATGCTGTCATTTGCACTTCTTGCGTAAAAGGCGTTAATTGCTTTTTGATTTTAATGAATAAACGCTTAAAGGGAACAGCATCTGACAATGATTCTTTATAAACAAGTGATTTAAAAAAAGGAAATTTTTCCAGAAACACTTGAAACTGTCGAACTGCGTTTTCTTCTCCCGCCAACATAAAATTAATGCCTTCTCGGCTCAACATCACCGATCCCTTCAAATCTAGGGTTTTACAAAAAGGACGAAGCTTTTCATGTAAATCGCAAAGCTGGCTTTGACTTAAAGAAACAAAACGATAACTTGAAATATTGAAAATTGACATATCTGACCCATTACATTATAAAATGCCAAAATCTTGAGAGTATACATGAAATGAGGAAAAGGATGGATTGCCTTTTTTGCAAAATTGTAAATAAAACCTTGCCCTGCCAAATCGTTTATGAAGACGAGCATACTTTAGCATTCAACGATATTCAGCCTGTCGCCCCTCAACATGTTTTAATTATTCCTAAAAAACATATTGCTTCACTCAACGATATAACAGAAGAACATGCTTTACTGTTGGGTCAAACACTCCTCGTACCCAAACTACTGGCAAAACAATTCGATGTCGCAGAACGAGGTTACCGCCTCATCAGTAATTGTGGCCCCGACGCACATCAATCTGTGTTTCATATTCATTTCCACTTCATCGCCGGCCGTCAAATGAGCTGGCCTCCAGGATAAACTTTATGAAAAGCATAATAGAGAAGTCTTTCGAAACCATTCTAGCAGCGCTTGAAGAAAACCCCGAGCGAGAAGGATTATTAAAAACTCCCCATCGCGCGGCAAAAGCTTTGGAGTTTTTAACACAAGGTTACCACCAAGATATCGAAAAAATTATTAATAATGCCACTTTCAGTTGTAATACCAATGAAATGGTCATCATTAAAGACATTGAGCTTTATTCCTTATGTGAACACCATCTTCTTCCTTTTTTTGGAAAATGCCATGTCGCCTATTTGCCTCATAAAAAAGTATTAGGTTTATCTAAAGTTGCACGCATTGTGGATCTTTTTTCACGTCGTCTTCAAATTCAAGAACAACTTACTAAAGAAATCGCAGATTGTATTTTACAAGCCACCCAAGCCTTGGGCGTGGGCATTGTCATTGAAGCAAAGCACTTTTGTATGATGATGCGAGGCGTACAAAAACAAAATTCCTCCATGATCACTTCTGTCATGCTCGGCTCTTTCCGCGAAGATCATCGCACACGCGCAGAATTTTTAAATTTAATTTCTCGTATGTGAAAAAAATAAAAAAATCCTGTAAAAAAAAACCCAGTGAAAATTAAAATTTTTAATTGCACGTTTTCACGTGCGAGAATTGAAAAATCTTGCAAAAAATTTTTCAATAAGGCATCCAGAAAACGTCAGTTTTGTTTGAGGTCAAGGCGCGCGAACTTTTTAAAGCGCAGCATACAAAAAAGTATGTGAGCATTTAAAAAGTAAGCGCAACGCAGAAAAATCAAATAAAAATGACGTTTTTTATGGATGACTAATCGCGCTTGGCCATTGCTGATGATGCCGCTGGTTCAAATTCTGTAGTCAGCAGTATTTTATATTGTTTCTCTATTTCATCGAAGGCGGCTCTAAAACCTCCTTGCTCTCTTGCTGCTACTTTTTTTAAAATACTTTCTTTTTCTAATAATAATTCTGCCACAGATAATTCATTCCTTTCTAATCTTTCAATTAAACTCCATGCCTCTGGGATATGCTTCCTAAAAAAACCAAATCCATTGGAAGCTCGACGTTCTGCATAAGTTTTCAATGTTTGTATAGCCAAATCTGCTCTATTAAGAATGGGATTAACTTTGAATTCACGATGATGTTTAAAAAAATCAAAAAATTGAGTTAATACTAAGGGATTAGAACCGGGGTAACACTCTTTAAACGCCAACTCAAAACCCTTTCTCCAATGCTCAAGACCATGTGACGGATGATTACTTCGCAAGGCTCGAATAATTTCTAAAAAAGATTTAGGGTCTTTTAAATTAACTTGTGGTTTAAAGATGTTTTCTTCCATTCCCCATCGATACAAAAGCGGCAAGAGTTCATCCTGCACATAAGAGAATGCGTAAACCAATTTAAAAAAATCAGGCATACATCCGCTATATTCTTTTCGGTAAAGTTCTACATCGCTTAAATTTAATGAATTTAATTTTATGACAACACGCTCTATTTCTTCTAGTAATTCTTCTCCTTTAAAGCTAGGCTTTTCAAAATTTAATTTTGCAGGTGATATTAATAATTTTAAATTAAATTTTTCTTGAAACTCCGGAGAAAATTTATCAAAAACAAATTTTAATAATTGTGACAAACGCAAACGCATCTCTGAAATATCTCCTTTCATATACCGCTCCTTTTAAGTAATTAAACCTGGCACGAATTATAAAATAAAACAGACACTTAATGAATATTAAATTAATGCTTATTTTGATTTGATTTGAAAAAGAGATGTGCAAAATAAAAAAATTGAAAATAAATTCTTGATCCCATGTTAGAATCCGATTAGAATATTCTTCCTTTTCTTATAAAGGGTAATGCTCCAATACTAATTTGTTTTGAAAAAATATCGCGGCTGATCTTGAAAAAGAGTCGGTGTAGTCCGAAACATAAAAATGCATTTTCCCCGTTGTTTTTTTCATGTTTTTTATATTCTCACATTCTAATATTTTCTTTAATGCCTGCGCCGTTAAACCAGAGCTATCAATAATTTTTACTTTATCTTTATAAAAAAGCATCAGCTGATCTTTGATTAAAGGATAGTGCGTACAAGCCAACACTAAGGCTTCAATGTCAGAAAGCACGGGGTCTTGCAAATAAGAATGAATCAAGGAATCTATTATTTTATTATGACAAAAATCTTCTTCAATCATGGGCACAAGCAAGGGGGTGGCAAGTGATTGCAATACAATCCCTCGATCTAATTCATCAATTTTCTTTTTATATACATTTGAAAATACGGTTTGCTTAGTCCCAATCAAACCTATTTTTGAATTTTCATAATTTTGTCCGATATATTCGACAACCGGGTCAATCACATCCAATACTTTTGCTTTTGGACCTACATATTCTTTTACTAATTCAAACGCTGCGGTGGAAGCAGAATTACAAGCAATTAAAATAATTTTACATTTTTGCTTGAGCAGGCAA
>MGYM01000053.1:59073-62449 GCA_001801745.1 Gammaproteobacteria bacterium RIFCSPLOWO2_02_FULL_38_11 | reverse complement strand
GTAGATTTATCACCATAAGGTAAATGTGCCGTATCGCCAAAATAAATGATGTCTTCATTCGGCAATAATTGCGTGACCGCATGCGCAACGGTCAAACCGCCCACACCACTATCAAAAATACCGATTGCTTGTTCAGATATCATCGTTATAAGCGCGTTATTGATCTAAATATTTTTCTACATCCAGCGCCGCCATGCAACCTGTCCCTGCCGATGTCACGGCTTGTCGATAAACCGGATCACTGACATCCCCAGCTGCAAATACACCCGCCACACTGGTTGCCGTTGCCATACCCACAGCACCACTTCGCACCAAAATGTAACCTTGCTTCATGTCTAATTGATTTTCAAAAATCTTCGTATTCGGTTGATGACCAATCGCAATAAAAACACCTTGCAATGGCATTTCTTTTTTTTCTTTTGTTTGATTGTTGGTAATACGCATCCCCGTCACACCTGTCGCATCACCTAACACTTCATCTAACTCATGAAAATATTCAATTGAAATTTTTCCTTCCTCTACTCGCTTCATTAAACGATCTACCATGATTTTTTCAGCACGAAACTTATCACGACGGTGCACTAAGCTCACATGGCTTGCAATATTTGCAAGATAAAGCGCTTCTTCCACTGCCGTATTACCCCCCCCTATCACAGCCACTTTTTGATTTTTATAAAAAAAACCATCACAGGTCGCACAACCTGAAACACCCTTTCCCATAAACGCTTCTTCAGAAGGTAACCCTAAGTATTTTGCCGACGCGCCTGTTGCAATGATTAAAGCATCACAACTATAAGTTTTCTGCCCTTTTAATATAAAAGGGCGGACTTTTAAATCAAGCTGTTCAATGTGATCGTGAATAACTTGCGTATTAAAACGTGTCGCATGTGCCAACATCCGTTCCATCAATACAGGCCCTTGCAAACCTTCCACATCACCAGGCCAATTATCCACATCCGTTGTTGTCATCAATTGTCCGCCAGGCTCCTTCCCAGTAATCAACACGGGGTTGAGGTTGGCACGCGAGGCATAAATCGCAGCAGAATAACCGGCGGGACCGGCGCCTAAAATAATTAATCGATGATGCTGGCAAGAACTCATTGTATTTCCTATATTTAATAAATCGTTAAAACACATCCAAAACCGTGTATTATACATAATTTCTACGCAAAGGGATTTATCTTGAGACAAGCAACGCCGAAAAAAAACAGTAACCCACATTCACACTTTCTTAACCACCAACGTGTGCGCGAAGGTTTATTTATTTTAAGTTGCGCTATCGCCTTGTTTTTATTGCTTGCCCTCTTTACTTATCATCAAACCGACCCAGGTTGGTCTCGTGTTAGCTCAAGTGATGTGGTGAATAACGCAGGGGGGCGCGTCGGCGCTTGGTTTGCGGATGTCTTGCTTTATTTATTCGGTTACCCCGCCTATATTTTCCCCCTCGGGATTGCTTACAGTGGCTGGGCTTACTTACAACAAACACCCAACAATAAAAAAGAACCCAAAACAAAGTTTTCACGTTGGCACTGGCTGGGGTTTATCGTGGCTTTAAGTGCAGGCTGTGGCCTCGTTAGCTTGCATTACACACTTGTTTCTTCTCATTTGCCTTATCTCTCAGGCGGTATTTTAGGAACACTCACGGGGCTGGGGTTGGCAAAAATCTTCAGTGACTGGGGCACTACTTTAATTTTACTTGCCTTCTTTTTAAGTGGCATTACTTTTTTTAGTGGGTTTTCTTGGATCACTGTTTTGGACACCTTTGGAAAAATAACGCTACGTATTTTAAGTTTGATTCCAAGCGCCTACACCACACTCATTCAAAAATTAAATAAACCAAAAATAGAAGAACCCAAACGCAAAACACCATTGATCACAACCGAAACTTCCAAGCCCAATTTAATCAAAGAACCACTCATTTCAAAACCCAAACCCCCTGTCATTCATGCTCCCACCTTCACAGAAACAATTAAAGAAAAAATAAAAATTGCAAAATTAGATAACACCAAAAAATCACTTACTTCAAAAAACACCTCTTTATTACCGCCCATTGATTTACTTGATCCAGCGGCCCCTAAACAAAAACAAACTTATTCTCATAGCGCACTTGAAGAAATGTCACGACGTGTTGAAGAAAAATTACATGATTTTGGCATCGAAGCACAAGTGGCGGGCGTTCATCCCGGCCCTGTCGTAACACGCTTTGAATTACAACTTGCGCCGGGCATTAAAGTCAGTCGCATTTCCATTTTAAACAAAGATCTTGCACGCTCACTTTCAGTGATTGGGGTGCGTATCGTCGAAGTCATTCCTGGAAAATCTGTCATAGGCTTAGAATTACCGAATGAAAATCGTGAAGTTGTTCGACTTTCTGAAGTGTTGATGTCACAAGAATACGAACAGGCCCGGTCTCCTTTGAGTCTTGTCTTAGGAAAAGATATTTCAGGTCATCCCGTGGTTGTCGATCTTGCAAAAATGCCCCATTTGCTCGTAGCAGGTACCACTGGCTCAGGAAAATCTGTTTGTTTAAACGCGATCTTATTTAGCATGCTTTACAAATCTTCGCCTGAAGAAGTACGCCTGATTTTGATTGATCCAAAAATGTTAGAACTTTCTATTTATGATGAAATCCCTCATCTACTCACACCCGTTGTCACTGACATGAAAGAAGCGGCCAATGCCTTGCGTTGGTGTATTGCAGAAATGGATCGTCGTTATCGCATCATGTCGCATTTAGGCGTACGTAATTTAGCGGGTTACAATTACAAAATAAAAGAAGCGCAGCAACAAAATAAACCCCTCATTGATCCTTTTGTACCTCCTTCAGAAACAGCGACGCATTTACATGCTTTACCTAATGTCGTTGTCATCATCGATGAATTTGCAGATCTCATGCTCGTCGTAGGAAAAAAAGTTGAAGATCTCATTGCACGTCTAGCACAAAAAGCACGGGCGGCGGGTATACATTTAATTTTAGCAACGCAACGACCTTCAGTGGATGTGATTACAGGTTTAATTAAAGCAAATATTCCAACACGTATTGCCTTTCAAGTCTCTTCCAAAATTGATTCTCGCACGATCATTGATCAAAGCGGCGCAGAACAATTATTAGGATATGGCGACATGTTATATCTTGCCCCAGGCACGGGTGTTCCGGTACGTATTCACGGCGCTTTCGTGGCAGATCATGAGGTACACCGCGTTGTGAGTCACCTCAAACAACAAGGTAAACCTCATTATCTTGAAGAAGTGGTACAAGATACAGTAGACACCACACAAAATCCCCCTGAAGGCGAAATGGATCCCTTGTATGATCAGGCCGTTCGCATCGTCACAGAAACACGCCGAGCGTCTATTTCTAATGTGCAACGACGAT
>MGYM01000053.1:42438-58948 GCA_001801745.1 Gammaproteobacteria bacterium RIFCSPLOWO2_02_FULL_38_11 | reverse complement strand
AATTACTAAAATTTTTTATTTTATTCTGTTTCTATTGCTTTCATCTGATGTGTTTGCACAAAACACAGCATTGTCAGGCAAATTGACAAAATTACACAGTATGCAAGCGCATTTTTCACAAACCATCCATGATGCGCATGGCCGTGTTTTAGATCAATCAGAAGGAACAATGGCATTACAACGCCCTGGCAAATTTCGCTGGGAGACAATCAAACCGCACCAACAACTTGTTATTGTCAGTGAAAAAGTGATTTGGATTTACGACAAGGACTTAGCCCAAGCCGTTAAACAAAAACGAAGGTCTGAAAATAATTCTTTTTCACCCGCTTTATTGCTCAGCTCAACAAACCAAAAAATATTAGAAGATTTTATCATCACCGAAAACAAAAAAAATATTTTTTTATTAAAACCGCGAAAAGATCGAGAATTATTCAAAAAAATTATTCTACAATTCAATCAAGAAGCACTACAAAGCATGACAATGGAAGATCAACTGGGGCAAAACACATCGGTTCAATTTTCAAATATCAAATTAAACAAACCCATTCCAGAACAAGATTTTATTTTCAAACCAACACATGACACAGAAGTGATTGATCAAACTTAAATTCTTACGGACAACTCATTCTCTGCCATGTATTAAAAAACTAACTGAAATATCTTCATCTAAATCAGGCCAGTGAACCCCGCTGCCTTTTCCTATGAGTCTCCAATGATTTCGCTTTCTATCATCTGCATCACGTAATTTTGGAAACCACTCTAATGGTGCTGAAATTTCTCTACCATCGACTAAAACAAAACGCACTGCATCTTCAGTAAAAACAACTTCCACCGCATGACTATCTAATTTAATGGCTGAAAAATTCATACCACCTCTCCAAAAAAAAATTTCTGTTTTCAATCACAAGCATCCTAATCTTCCTTAACTCGTGACTTCTGAATCCTTCTGAAAATGCAAACTCAATAGGATCTAACCAGCATTTTCCTACTTTGTCACCTTACTCAATATGGATATGAGGGGGCTCTTTTCCTTCATTGCTATAAAAAAAGAAACGATACGCACCTATTCTTAATATTGTTGGCATTTTTTATTAACTCCGATTAATACTAATCAGCATGGGAAGTGTATAATTGATTTATTTCATTCGCAATTACAAGCACATTCTGTCTCTGCATTACCGAGGAGATGCTTGGATCTCTTCTGGTCGCTCAGTATTTTCCTACGCTAAAGTTTGAAAAACTGTGCGTAGTGCTTCAATTAATTTTTTACTATATCGAGGAGAAATTTCTTTATCATCCTCAATACTTATTAATACTGAATCGATCTGTTGCATTAATGATTTTACGGATAATTCTTCTTTGTCTAATACATTAAGTAGCTTTGCTAGCTCTGTTTGGCTTACTACATCCAATTCCTTCGAGTGCTGCTGTAAGGTTTTTTTCAATAAATCAAGGTTAAGCGAGTTGGTATCATCCTCACTTTTCACCACCATTTCGGGGGTTTTTCGAAAAAAAACATCCAAAGCACTTAAAATACTATGCCTAGAGCTTTCGATTATTGATGATTCCTCATCTCGTTTCTGCATAACCATCTTAATTCCACCCCCCCTCTTTTTACTTCATTGTTTTTTTATTTTTCTTCTTTTTAAGTTTAACAGGCGTCGTTTCTAGGGCATGCTTTAACACTTCTTCAATGGATTTAACAAAAATAAATTTCATGTCTTGACGTAATTCAGGCGTGATATCTTCAAGCAAATTAGCCTCGTTATGATAGGGTAGAATGATTGTCTTGATACCCGCACGATGCGCCGCCAATACTTTTTCTTTGATACCTCCTACCGGCAATACTTTTCCACGCAAGGTAATTTCTCCGGTCATCGCAATATCACTTCGTACCAAACGATGCGTCAGCAATGACACAAGCGCTGTGATCATCGTCACACCCGCCGAGGGTCCGTCTTTTGGAATAGCCCCTTCAGGAATGTGAATATGGATCGTTTTAGCTTCCATTTTTTTTCTCTCAACACCTAAAGACGATAAATGCGAACGAATATAGGAAAGCGCCGCTTGCGCACTCTCACGCATCACATCTCCTAACATGCCCGTTAAAATTAAACGTTCCTCTTTTGAAGGCATCATCGTTGCTTCAATAAATAAAATGTCTCCACCCGCCTGTGTCCAAGCCAATCCCGTTGCCACACCAGGGCGTGTCGTACGCTCTGCAACTTCATCAAAAAATTTAATTGATCCTAACAATTCTTTTACTTTTTCTGGCGTAATCGTTTTTTCAGTTTTATTTAACTTATCACCTGCGGCAATACGCTTTGCTGTTTTTCGACATAAAGCGGCAATATTACGATCTAAATTACGCACACCTGCTTCTCGCGTGTAACCCCGAATGATATGTGCAATCGCCTGCTTGTCAAAATTAATTTCTTCTTTCGTTAAACCATGCGCCTTTTTTTGTTTTGGAATTAAATATTGTTCGGCAATCATCAATTTTTCATTATCAGTGTAGCCAGACAAGGGAATCACTTCCATACGATCTTGTAACGCAGAAGGAATGGTTTCTAGCGTATTGGCTGTTGCAATAAATAAAACTTGTGACAAATCAAAACCCACCCCTAAATATAAATCCACAAAATTATAATTTTGTGCGGGATCCAACACTTCCAATAAAGCAGCGGAAGGATCACCTCGCCAATCTGAGCCTATTTTATCAATCTCATCTAACATCAAAACCAAATCACGTGACTCTGCACGTTTGAGCTCTTGAATAATGCGTCCTGGCATCGCACCAATGTAAGTGCGACGATGCCCTCGTATTTCAGCTTCATCACGCATCCCGCCTAAAGAAACATGCGAAAATTTACGATCCAAAGAACGCGCAATAGACTCCCCTAAACTTGTTTTTCCTACTCCTGGGGCGCCTACAAAACATAAAATAGGCTCACGTGATTTATCTTTAACTTTTCGTTCGGATCTTAGTTTTTTCACCGCTAAATATTCGATAATACGATCTTTAATTTTTTCAAGATCATAATGATCTTCATCTAAAATTTGGCGAGCACGCACGATATCAATCGTACCGCCTGTCAATTTTTTCCATGGCAAGCTGGCCAACCAATCCAGATACGTTACAATCACACCGTGCTCGGGGGAAGCCGTGGGTATGTTTGATAAACGTTCTAATTCACGCCAAGCTTCGCGATGTGCTTCTTCAGACAAGCCGGCCGCTTCAAGTCGTTTTTTTAGTTCCCCCGTTTCCATTGAATCTTCATCTTCACCTAATTCTTTTTGAATCGATCGTACTTGTTCCCTTAAAAAATAATCTTTTTGCGCTTTCGTCAAACGTTCTCGTGTATCCAGTGTAATTTTTTTTCCTAATTCTCTTATCGAAATTTCATGCTGTAACCAGGCTAATAATCGCGTTAATTTTCCTTCGATGGTGTCAATTTCCAAAATTTCTTGTTGTACTTTCATCCCCAAAGATAAAGTAGATGAAATAACATAAACCAGCTGTTTGATATCCGCTATTTCTTCAACGATATCCACCAACTCATCACCTAAATGCGTCGACAAAATTACCATGCGGCGCAAAGCATCTAAAATGGCACGCCGCAAACCTTCAAGTTCTACTCCCACCGTCATCTGATCGGGCAAAGATTCGATTTGAGCAGTCAAATAAGGTTTTTCCGAAATGATTTTAACAATACGACCCCTTTCCAAACCTTGCGCGACTAAACGTAAAGTTTTATCTGGGTTACGAACAAGTTGATGTATGACAGACATCGTACCCACTTGATAAAGCTCTTTCGGCCCTGGCACTTCGACGAGTTCGTTTTTTTGCGAAGTCAAAAAAATCAATCGGTTGCCGTGCATTGCGTCTTCTACCAAGCGTACTGAGCGCTCAAGGCCAATCGATAGAGGAATTAAGGTCAGCGGAAAAGCCACCGCACCTTTTAAAGGCAACACGGGCATACTTTCAGGAAAATTAGTTTGATTTGTTGCAACAGGCAGTGTATCTGACATTATCATTTATCCTTCATAAAAAAATAGGCGTTATTTTAAAGTAAATTTGAGCCTAAAACGAGGTTTCTAATAATTCTAATGGAGCAAAAAAGAGGAGGTTCACAAAGTTAAAGAAGATGTCTCCCCTGATTGCCCAGCATGCAAGGGCTGGACTGTCCCTTCTTCTAAACTTTGCTTGCCCATGAAGGGGGGAGATGTTTTCCCAGAACTTCCTGAACTTTCAGCACTTTGTCCTGCTTGGCAATGACTGAGACGGGATCTTTTTTGAAAAAAAGTACTTACAGAATCGCACCATTGCTCTCTATGGGAGAATTCTGCTGTAGTTAAAACTTTCAAAAAAGATTGTTGTTTTTTATCATCTTCGTCAACTTGAGCGGCAAGATCTAAGAGAGTACGTTCTGGAGGCGGCCCAAGTAAGCTTTGCCCAAGATTAACAATTTGCTTTTCCCATTTCCATACTTCAAATTGCAAAAATTCTTCTGGGGTTAAACACAAACGGTAATCTAAAATCTTCAACATGCCTTTTTCAAGTTGAGCAAGCTCTTTAGGGGGCATGCCTATTTTTTCCGCATAATATCTAGAAAAAGAAGCGCCTCTATCCGACCAAGCCTCTAACATCAAAAGATTTAATACTAACAAAACACGCCAACAATTATCATGTGATACATAATCAGCAATACGTAAAAAATATAAAACAGTGATGATCAACAAAAAATCTGATTCTTGTTCTCCTATTCTGCTAATCTCTTGGTTCGCTTGCTCAAGCCCCTCCAAAAAATCAATAAGTTTACCTCTGATCGGTTGAGCAATAAACATCTTGAGATAGAATGGGTTTTTTAATTCTTCTTCTAACTCATTTGACTTCTTTTTTAATTTTACTTTTTCTTCTTTAAAAAGTAATTGAATTTTAAACCTCTCTTCTCTTTGAACTTGTTCTTTTATGTATTTTTCTTCTAACAAACCTAAAGCCATCTTAGCGCTTTCGTCAGTATGGGTATTGAGTTTTTCTTTAATGAGATCAGCAAAAAACTGAATATTTAACCTTCCCACAAATCCCTCTCCGACAAAAAACAGAAAACCAAATATAAACTTCTATAAAGACACTATACAAACGTTAAGTGATATTATAACATTTATTTGATAGAATTTTCGAAAAATAATAAAAAAAAGAGAAAAATAACAATGAAAGAATCCCTTGTTTTAAGAATTAATAGCTTGTTTTTAGCATTAAATTCAAAAATAAACACCCAATTAAATCTTCTTATCCATCACCCTCTTTTACAAGCCCTGGAAGCTTCTTGGCGCGGCCTATGGCAAATAAGCCAGCAACACGAAGGGGTAAAAACAATAAAAATTAAAATTCTCTGCCTTTCGCTTAAAGAACTTGAAGAAGATTTTGAAAAATCAACCCATTTTGACGATACTTTTTTATTTTCTAACATCTACCATCAAGAATTTAGCCATCCCGGCGGCGAACCTTTGGGTTTGTTATTGGGAGATTATTATTTTTCTAGCTCATCTTCGCACTTAAAAACACTTGCTACTCTCTCAAAAATCTCAAAGATCGCTTTTTCACCCTTTGTCACCTCGATTACACCCGGTTTTTTACAACTCAGAAAATTTGAAGAATTACATAAAATAAACATGAGCGCTCTTCTGAAATTTAACAAAAATACATTTCATCAAAACCTAAAAAAACAAGAAGAATCTTGTTTTTTATATTTCTTATTACCACGCGTTATTTTGAGAAATATCTATCCTAAAAAAACAAATTCATTGTTCGATGAAAAAAACACACTTAAAGAAAATTATCTTTGGGGAAATGCAATCTATTCTTTAGCAAACATTATTATCGATAAATTTGAAAAAACAAAATGGTTTTTAGACAGCGAACCCAATGAAATAAAAATGGATAACGAAAATTATTTTCAAGTTGCAAAAGAAAACCATTACAAAAAACACTTAACTGAAATAATGCTAGATCCCGACAAAGAGCTCAATTTAATAAACCAAGGATTTTCTTTTCTGAATGAAAAAGAAGATAAATCGACACTATACTTTAAAAACCTACCCTCTTATTATCAAGAAAAACCCTTTTTTCTTCAGGACGTTTTATGCGTCTGTCGCCTGGCACATTATATTAAAATAATCATGCGAGAAAAAATAGGAACATTCCTCACGCCTGCAGAATGTGAGAACTATCTTCAAAACTGGCTTCATCATTATACAGCGCATACAAAAGAACTAGGCAATGAAACAATATTAAAATACCCTCTTAAAAAAGCAAAAATTTCTGTTTATCCAGCCCCCGGAAATATAAAAAAATATTTTTTTAACATCTACCTTACCCTTCACGCAAAGGATAATTTTATAGAGCCTGATTTCAAACTCACAAGCGAAATACATAAATAAGGGAGCTCATGGAATTTCAAAAGACATTGCTCGATGCCTTTTCTTCGATAGAAGAAAAAATCCTAAAAAAACAAAAAGAAGATAAACATTTGCTTGCCCAAGCAATTCTTTATTCTCTCTACCCCCATCTTCTAAAAAACATCCCCTCTTTTACAGTCGCCGAATTCACACTCAAAAAAGAAAGTGAGCCAAAACCCATTATGATCAAAAAAGGTGAACGGTTTTTTGTTTTTGACGATAAGAAATATTTTTTCTCATCTTGTTTTTCTCAAACTCTCTGGCCTATTAGCCTAGAAACAATTTCTCTTGATTTCCAAAATGATGCTTTAGTATTGAATTTAAAAATTACTGCCGATACTGGGTTTAACAATTTACCCACAAAAGAGTCAGATAAGCTTTTATTTTACGTTGACCCCGCAAAAATAGATTCTGAAAAATTTCTTTCATTACTTTCTAATAAGCTTGAAAAACTAGAGATAAAAAGCGAGAAGAATTTTTTTAATATCCAAAAAAAATCAATTTCTATCGGGAATTTTAGCCCAGACTCACACCTATTTTCAGAAGAAGATAACACCGATGACGCCTCTTCTTATCTCATGGATTACTTCATTTTTAGACAAAAATTTTATTTTTTTGAAATTTGTAATATTCATGATATTTTCAATAACACAAAAGGAAGTGAGCTCCTGCTTTCATTTTATTTTAAATCAAGTCATGATTTTTTTAAAAAAGCAAGTTACAAGGATTTTATAAAAATAAATTGTTCTGTCTTTATTAATTTTTTTGAAAAAATATGCGAACCACTGAAAATTTCAAAAACCGATTACGAATATCCTTTGTATCCCGCCATGCAACAATCTGAAGGCGAACAAGAAATTGAAAATATTATTTCAATGACATTTCATTCTCCCTCGGGAATAGAAAAAATCGCCCCCTTCTTTTATCAAAAATATCATCAAGATCCTCATTTTCTTTATTATCCCCTAAAAAAAACGGATTCTAGTTTTTATGTTAGCTTTTCAAACAAGATGCTTGATTTTCAAAATCAAACACCGCCTATCATTAATGCCCGCGTTTGTTGTTCTAACAAATATTTACCAAAATATTTTTACGAAAGCTCAGGTTTAAAACTCAAATGGGAAAACAATCAAAACAAAAATATAGAAAAAATCATTACACTTTCACCGTTTACTAGAAAACTCAAGTGGATAGAAAATCCTGAAGATCATTGGCGTTATTTATCATTAATTTATTTGAAACTACCTATAGATAGCTATGAACAAATTTCATTAACCGAGATTTTTAAAAAAATTTTACATTTTCACTTACCCTTGAGCACATCATCTGCGCTTATCGACAAGATTTCCGATCTAACTTCCAAACCTTTTTTAACTTATTCTGAACTTAACCCACAACAACTAAGCAAAGGCATAGAATTTTTTTTATCTTTTGACTCCACAATAGAAGAGAATGATTTTTTTATTTTTAAATCCGTGATAGAGCGCTATTTGAAATTACACACACCTCTTAATTTCATCAGCAAATTAACTGTAAATAGTCGCACTATTTTGTGAAAAATTTTTCTGAAAAACCGGAGCATATAGATCAGTATAGAAGATTTTAATTGGAAGCCTTTGGCGTTCGATCATACGGAGCGAGTTATAATAATAGGCAACTTTTCTTATAACTTGTCTGACTCAGGCTGCCTTCCTCTCTTTCGTCTCGTTTTCTTTGGTTTGCATCACTACTCTCCTTTCTTGGGGGAAATAATTCTGAATAAACAGAAGGACCAGCAGCAGGTTTCTCTGTGCAGAGTTGTTGATCATGTTGTTTACGAGAAACTTGTTCTGAAAATGCAGCAACAAGAAGTTTCCTCTTTTCTTCTCTTGACCCAACATCTGAAAGATTAAATGAGAGATAATTCTGAACGGTGCCCATATCGCATTGCATAATGTCGAGCAAATGATTGTCTAAAATTTCACAAACTTCTTGACATTGTTGCACTGTCAGGAGAAAAAAAATTGTATTCAAATCAGACATATCACGAATAAATGACTCATCGGTACGAAGCTTATTTTTTAAAAAAAGATCATAAAATATGGCTCTTTCCGTGTTGCGGAGGGGCATCATAACAATATGGAAATCATAGGTAGTTTTGATCAAACGCAACAATACCCCTTTTTTTTCCAAACACCGACAAAATTCTTCAAATTCCGCTTGCGTCATTAATTTTTGATTGTAAAACTCATTAATCAGTAAAAGATCACTCAAATTAGAAAAATAATCCAATAACTTTGACTTGAAATGATCAAACAGTTTCTTTTTTTCATCTAAATCAAGACAGGCCGCGACATTGATAAGATCAGGAATACTCTGTATCATTTTCTCCAATTTTGATTGATACCGTTCGTAAAGTGTTCGTCGTTCATCCTGATTGCAATCCTTCATGAAGGAACAAAAATCTTCAACGTCCCTCACAAGACGATCCAACTGAGTTTGACAAGCACAATAGAGTTCTCGCTGCGCGGATTCATCGAGATAACTCATTAATAGAGAAAAACTACTTGCATCGGCAATAACAAGATCGCGTAATTTTGGTCGATATATTTCACAAACCGTCGCGCGTTCCAACTTGCTAAGAGCATCCATTAAAAACGTAAAATCTTCACTAGACTGGACGAAAAAATTTAGAAAAGAATCGATTTCTTTTTTCTCTAAAAGAGAAAAAACGGGATAGTTTCCACTTTCAATTACTCGGGCTAGCGTCGAGTTATATTTTAAAAAATAATTCCGGCGAATACCATCATCATGATTTTTACGCAAAAGTTGAAATTGATCTTGATTTAATTCAAGCTCAGCGAAAATGATTTCTTGTCTTCGGAGTGAAGCTTGTATTATTTTATTTATTGCATTTACAAGAGTTTCATCCAATTGTGTCTGACCGAATAATTCTCGTAATGTTAATTGAGTCGATTTTATGTACGTGATCCCAAAAGAAGTATCAAGTGCATCCTTTAAAAAAATTCTCATTTTTTCATTCACATCTTGGGTAGCAGCAAAGGCCCTTTTTCGTAGGAATAATTCGCCTTGTAACTCCATTATTTGCTGTTCCTTTTGATGTTTCTGAATGACTACTTCTAATGCACGAATATTATTTTCTAAACCCGAACTCTCAACAAAAGTTCTAGCAGAGGCAATCGCTGTTTTTAATTTTTCTAGACCAAGCACAGCTGGTGGTGAACAAGATAAGAAGCCAGAGTCCGTATCCAATGTGTTAGAATACACATAAAGAATGGAAGGCAGCTGTTGTTTTAGTATATGGCAAAGATCACTAAAGTCATTCCAATTTAGATAATAGACAACACAACAAAATTGGGCCAATGTTTTTATGACTTGTTGTTCATCAGCAGCCTGTAACCTGGGTTTTAAAACCGTTTCATAAACTTCGTGACACTTATCCGCATCTAGATACTGTAACCCCCACAATACGTTTTGCGCTTCATTCATAAATTGTGGCAATCGCTCTTTGAGTGCGTTGTAGGCGTTTGTATATAACATGGGATCAAAGAAAAGACTGCGTAAAAATCTAGAGAAATGAGAAAAATCTTGAATAAATCCATTGCAAAATGTCTTCATCTCCTCTGGAGTAAGTTTCAAAAGAAATGAGTGTAAAGCAGTGCGTTTTTCTTTAGTGTTTAATGTGTCAAAAACTGTTTCAAATAACCTCCCATTAAGATGATAAATATCAGCAAAGTTTCCTTCTGGCTGTATACTGCCGGATAGCAACGATATAGCATTCAGAATAATCTCTTCAAATTCTAAAAATGATTCTCGATGCATACACTTCATACTTGCTTCTAGGGCGTGAATTTCTTCAACGGCTCGCTGTTTTATTTCTAGCGTACTTCGCATGACTTTCTTAACCCTGACATCGGATGATTTGAGCTTATTATACACAACCAGATCCCTTTTTCAAGGGCATTCCTTAAAAACAAATATCAGCGCCGTAAGCGCGAAACCTCTCTCCACATTTCCAAGAATAAAAAACCTCACATGATGAATGCGAGACCGCAGTGAAAAATCGCATTTCCAAGGATTTTGGGTATAGGCTACACTTTCATGGGCAATATAACCATTTGCATCCCTTTCAAATGCAAACAGTTTTGCAATGCCGCTGGGGTTTCGTTGTGAAGAAGCCGCGTGATCCAATTATCTTTTTCAAAAATTAATTTACTTGAAAAGAAAATACTGTTGGGAAATTGCTTGTTGATTTTCTCAGATAAATCTCCTAACAAACTCACAGGATCTGTGCCAAAAACACTGTAAGCAATAGAAGCATAATGATGGTAATGACAAAAATTTACAAAATAATCTAGTCTATCTTCCACTTCTTTTTGCATTGCCACTAAAGATTTGTGCGCACCAAAATTTTCTACATCAACAACACCTGCGCTTAAAAAAATAAAATTTTTAAAATGTTCTGGGAACATGCGTTGCGCCCATAACAAAGTATGCATCCCCGCCCCTCGACTATTCCCTATAAAAAAAACAGCCGTGGGTTTGCCTGTCTCTAGCTCAGAATGTTCTTCGATTTCTCTTATCGGGATAGTTTCAAATACATCATCTATTGTTTTTAGATCTTTTTTAACTTGCCGATAATGACGATGAATTAACAAACAAATGAAAATAACTATCGTCGTGATCACAACTGTCATCCATCCGCCCGACATGAATTTTGAAAAAAGTGTTATACATAAAATTCCTGCGCAAATTAAAAATCCAAAAAATGATAAACTCAAGCGAAAATACCAACGTGAGATTTGCTGACGATGCGTGATCCAATATACACATAAGCCCAAAAGAGAAAGTGAAAAAGTCAGAAATACATTAATACTGTAAAGCACCACCAAGATGGATACCGCTCCATGCGTCCACGCTAAAATTAATAAAGAAGCAACACCAAAAACCACAATTCCATTTTGAGTCACCAGGCGCGAAGATAAATGCCGAAAACGATTGGGCACCCAGGCATCTAAGGCCATACTTGCCAAAACAGAAGGCCCACCCAGAAAACCAGTATTGGCGGCCACAAAAAGTAAGCCCGCTTCTAGAAATAAAACGATCGCTAAAATAATATCGCGATATTGCCAATGCGCCATGATATTTTGAAAAGCTACTGCATTCAGTGTTTGACCCGGCGTGGGTTTAACATCCCATAATAAATATAAAAAGATAATGCCCGCGGCGGTAAAACTCAGTGAAATTGCATTGTAAAACATCGTCCATTTTCCTGTGGCAATGCGTGGATTTGCTAAACGATTCACATTATTTGATACCGACTCAAGACCGGTGTAGGTTCCACCCCCTAAAGAATAAGCGCGTAAGAAAAGAGAAATGACAAACACCCACCCTGTTGCTTGAGCAAATTGAAAGGTACTTTCTAGTGTGTCTTTGACAACAACGTGAATTAAACTTTTATGTGATAGGATGCCATAAATAATTAAAAAAACATGGGTAATGACAAACCCAATAAAAATCGGCATTAAAACTTTTATCGATTCTTTCATGCCACGCAAATTAAGAAAAATCAAAACAAAGATCAATGCAATTTCAGTTACAAATTTATATTCTTGCGCTGAATAAGGCATCAAACTAAATAAAGCGTCGCAACCACTTGCAATAGAAATAGCAATCGTTAAAACATAATCTACAATTAAAGCCGATCCTGAAATAAGCCCCACGTGAGGCCCTAACAACATCGTTGCAACACGGTACCCTCCCCCACCACCAGGAAAAAGTTCAATGACCTGACTGTATGCAATAGAAATAATAAAAACCGTGAATGCAGTTGCAATAGCAAGATAAAAGGCTAAATAGGAATGCGAACCTAAAGCAATAAAGGCTTCTTCAGGACCATAACAAGAAGAGGATAAACCATCTGCACCCAACCCAACCCAAGCGAAAAATGCAATTAATGCAACATGTTGGTATGTTTTCGGATTTAAAGGGTCACGCGGTGAACCAAAAAAAAAATGTTTTAAATTAACAGAAATCATAATCATCCTTTTAATAAAAAAAGATCTTATCTCATGGTTTTTCTACAGAAGGGCATTTTTGAAATTTAATTTTATTTTTTAATTTTTTTATTTTTTTCTTTGCTCTTTTTATCTGCTAATGCAAAATCAATGAATTTATCGTCTAAATCCACGCGCGTGACTTTCACACGTATGCGATCACCTAAACGATAGCGCATTCCCGTGCGCTCGCCATGCATACAATGTTTGATAGGATCAAATCGATAATAATCATTTTTTAATGCCGTCACATGCACTAAACCTTCTACATAAATTTCATTTAAAGAAACAAATAATCCAAAACCTGTCACGCTTGTAATAAAACCATCAAATTCTTCGCCTACCCTCTCCAACATAAATTCACACTTCAGACGATCTACCGCAGAACGCGTTGCTTCATCAGCACGTCGTTCTGTCATCGAAGCTTGCTCTGCATAACGCCCCAAAGCTACATCATCGATGGCTTCTTTTGGAGATGGAGAACACAAATGACGGATTAAACGATGCACCAATAAATCAGGATAGCGACGAATAGGCGAAGTAAAATGCGTATAAGCTTCCAAGGCTAAACCAAAATGACCCGTGTTTTCTGTTGCGTAAAAAGCTTGGCGCAAAGAACGCAATAACACGGTTTGAATCAAATACATGTCGGGACGACCTTGCAATAATTTAATGAGCTCAGCATAGTGATGGGGCTGAGGTGATTTCCCTCCGCGTAACCCCAAATTAAATTCTGCAAGAAATTGTCGTAAATCCACCAACTTATCAGGGTTAGGACCGCCATGCACACGGAAGATACCCGTCTTTCTTTCCTTTAAAATAAATTGTGCGGCCGCCACATTTGCTAAGATCATACATTCTTCAATTAATTTGTGCGCATCATTGCGAACCAGCGGAACGATTTGTTCTATTTTTCGATTTTCTCCAAAGATAATACGCGTTTCTACTGTGTCAAAATCCAATGCACCGCGTGTTTCTCGCGCTTGCCTTAGCACACAATACAATTCATGTAATCTTTTTAAAGGTTTTATAATTTCTTTATGTTCACTATCTAAATCAGGATCAATCGCATTTAATAATGCGGCAACCGTGGTATACGTTAGACGTGCTTTTGAATGTATCACTGCAGGATAGAAACGATGATGCGTTAATTTACCTACTTTATTTATTTCCATTTCCGCCACAAGACAAAGACGATCCGCACGTGGCAGCAAAGAACATAAATGATTTGATAAAACTTCAGGTAACATTGGAATAACAAAGCCAGGAAAATAAACTGAGTTTCCACGCAAGCTTGCTTGCTCATCCACCGCACTGCCGGGTCTGACATAATGACTCACATCAGCGATCGCCACATATAAGCGCCAGCCTCCTTGTTTTTTCTCTTCACAATACACCGCATCATCAAAATCTTTTGCATCTTCACCATCGATAGTGACAAAAGGCAATTCCCGCAAATCTTCTCGTTTTGATTTTTCAACTTCAGAAATTTGCGAAGCCATCTGCTGCATTTCTTCTTCAACTGCAGAAGGCCAGGCATGAGGTAATTGATAAGAGCGGATCGCCACATCCACTTCCATGCCGGCTGCCATGTGATCCCCAAGCACTTCTATGATTCGCCCGACAGGACGATTACGAAGCGAAGGTTGGTTGATAATTTCAATCATCACAAATTGCCCTTCTTGGGCTCCTTGTAATTCTGCCGCAGGAATTAAAATATCTTGACTGATCCGTTTATTGTCCGGCGTTACCACAGCAACACCGTATTCCATAAATAAACGCCCTACCAATTGCTGTATATGGCGCGATAAAACTTCTACTATCGTCGCTTCTCGACGACCTCGGCGATCCACACCCGTCACATTCACTAAAACGCGATCACCATCAAACACGGCCCGCATTTGACGAGGCGATAAAAATAAATCTTCACCACCATCTTCGGGTACGACAAAACCGTAACCTTCCTTATGCCCTACAACACGCCCACGAATTAAATCTGCTTCTTCAACGGGGATGTAACCTCCACGACGGTTATAGAGTAACTGGCCATCACGCTCCATCGCTTTTAAGCGACGACTCAAGGCTTCTTGGTTTTCTTCACCCGCCAAATCAAGCAATTCAAGCAACTTTTCATATGTTTGTGGTTTCTTTGCTTTTCTTAACAGTTGAATGATGTACTCACGACTAGGAATAGGATTCCCATATTTTGAAGCTTCTCGCGAAGCAAAAGGGTCAAGCGGTTTTTTTCGACGTGCCACGATATTCTCTTTATAGTTTAAAATCTTCAGGATTGTACCTTAATATAACTTGCCAAAAAAGCCGAGAAGATTAACAATAGACTCCTTTTTCTACTCAAAAGACATACCATGCATAAAACCCTTTTATCACTCCCTCTTTTTTTACTTTTATCCGCTTGCATTTTATTAAAAGACAATGAGACGTATAACCACGACGAAGTTTGCGCAGGTTTAAAACGCCAAATGATCTTTAATACCGTCAACTCAAATATCACCGGCGAAAGCTTACGGTATCCCAACTCACGCCTTAAAGAACTTTATTTAGAAAATAACTGTCAATAAACAGGGAAATAAAAAAATTATGGAAAAAATTGATCTTATCATTGAGGCCGAATTTATTTTGCCAATGGCAGCAGAAGCTAGCGTCTTAAAAAATCACGCCCTTGCAATTCATCAAGGCAAGATCATCGCCATTGAACCTTACGCCACACTTCAAAAAACCTATCAAGCAAAAGAATGGGTTCAACGTCCTCATCATATTTTATTACCTGGTTTTATCAATGCACACACCCATATCCCCATGAATTTATTTCGTGGACTTGCTGATGATTATCCCTTGATGACCTGGCTTCATGAACATATCTGGCCTGCCGAAAAAGAACATCTCAATGAAGATTTCATTCGTGATGGTTCCTTGCTTGCAATAGCAGAAATGATTCGAGGCGGCACAACCTGTTTTAATGATCACTTCTTTTTTCATGACACCATCGCAGAAACCACACTCTCCACAGGTTTGCGTGCTACCGTAGGATTATGCGTTGCCGAATTTCCCACAGCCTGGGCGCAAGATGCAACCGATTATTTGAAAAAAGCAGAAACCACTTTAAAACAAGGTTCCCCCTCAGATCTAATTACCTACGCCATGGCACCACACTCCATTTACGCCGTCAGCGAACAGACACTTCAAAAATGCAAATCCCTTGCCCGTACTTTCCATACTCCCATCCATATTCATGTACACGAAACCAAAGTAGAAGTAGAAGAATCCCTTGCGAAAACAGGCAAACGTCCCTTACGTCGCTTACATGAATTAGGTTTACTGGATTCGCATTTGATCGCAGTCCACATGACGCAAATCAATGAAGAAGACATTGCTTTGTTAAAAGAAACACAAGCCCATGTCGTACACTCACCCCAATGCAATATGAAATTGGCCAGTGGTATTTGCCCTGTTGAACGCCTCCATCGTGAAAGCATCAATATTGCGATAGGCACAGACGGTGTTGCAAGTAATAATGATTTAAACATGATAGAAGAAATGCGCACAGCCGCATTCTTAGCAAAAGTCGTTTCAGAAAATGCAGCGGCCATTCCTGCGCACACTGTTTTACGTATGGGAAGCTATCAAGGCGCAAAAGCCTTGGGACTTGAAAAAAAAATAGGAACATTAGAAATAGGAAAAGAAGCCGATCTGATCAGCATTGACTGTGATCAAATTGAATTGCTCCCGCTTTATCATCCTCATGCTCAACTCATTTACGCCGCTAACAGAGAAAATGTGAATGATGTGTGGGTTCAAGGAAAAATGTTATTGAAAAATCGAGAGCTCACAAGTTTAGATGAAGAAAAAATAAAACATATCGGACGCAGCTGGGGAGAGAAAATTAAAAAGTAGCCTGTAACTCGCTGCGCGAATTACAGGAAATAAGCTTCTACATTTTAAGAAACCTTTCGCATGCCATTCAAAACTGAAAT
>MGYM01000053.1:30018-42431 GCA_001801745.1 Gammaproteobacteria bacterium RIFCSPLOWO2_02_FULL_38_11 | reverse complement strand
ACTTCCTCTTCCAATGCAGCACGCATCGTCAAAGTCAGCACCTCGCATGGTGAATTTACAACACCCGCCTTCATGCCTGTGGGCACACGGGCTTTTGTTAATTATCTTACACCCAAAGATTTAATTAATGCTGGCGCTGAAATTATTTTAGGAGGCAACACCTATCATATGTTGCTTTCACCTGGACTTGAAACCATACAAGCACTCGGTGGTATGCACAAAATGATGAATTGGTCGGGCCCCTTGTTAACAGACAGCGGGGGCTATCAAGTTTTCAGTTTACAAAATAAAAAAATAGATGAAGAAGGGGTTTGTTTTTCACATCCCATCACAGGTCGATGCATCCACATGACCCCCACTTCTTCTCTACATGCTCAAAAGATCATTGGCGCAGATATCATCATGGCTTTTGATCAATGCACGCCTGACACAGAAGATAAAACTCTCGTAAAAACAGCCATGGAACGCACACACCGTTGGCTATTAACCTCAAAACAATTTCATGACGACCATCCCACTTCCATCTACGGACATGCTCAAGCTTTATTTGGCATTATTCAAGGAAGTTATTTTAAAGATTTACGACAAGCCAGCGCCGAGTTTGTTGCCTCGCTGAATCTAGATGGCGTGGCCATTGGGGGTGAAACCATTGGTTATCACATGGGAAAAACGAAAGAAATCCTCGATTGGCTTCAAGCGTATTTGCCACACGATAAATTACGTTACACCATGGGCGTCGGTTTATCGCCACAAGATTTAATTGACGTTGTCGCACAAGGCATTGATATGTTCGACTGTGTTGCCCCCACACGCAATGCACGTCATGGCAGTTTGTATCATGGTTATTTCATGCAAAAAGACAACTGGATTGAATTTGAAAGTGAATTTGAAAACGCAAGAATCCAAATTAAAAAAAGTCATTTTTCAAAAGACAATCGTCCTATTTTAGAAGGCTGCCTGTGTTACACCTGCACGCATTATTCCCGCGGATATCTTCATTATTTATTTAAATTAAAATCTCAAGCTTTTAATCATCTTGCCTGCATCCACAATATTCATCTCATGCAATTAACATGCGTAAAATTACGTGAAAAAATCAGTAAATTACACATAAAAAAGTAGAAAAATCTATAATTCTGTCGCGCTTACGAGGATCGCTTGTACGTAGCTTTATCTAATAGGTATACTCCTCTCACCCGTTTGTAAATTGATAAGTAGGAGGGCACAATGGCCGGTAAAGGAATTGCGCAGGAAGGTACAAGTCTTAATGATTTTCTTCAGAGAACGCTTTTAACTCCAGAACATATAGAAATGATCAGAGCATATATCGCCGCATTCCTTGGCAATGCGCCTGTTGCGGTCAATGGGTTAACAACAATAAGTAATGCTGCTGAAAGACTGAGCTCCCCTGATGTCATGCAGACCTTGTCTGACATAAGAAGCTCGGCGATGTCGCTCGATGGATTGGCCAAGGTACTGATGGGGATCAAATCTTATGTGGGGATCGGTGCTGCAGCATTGCTTACTGCGGAAGTTGCCTTGCAAATTATTTCTGTTTATCAAAATAACAGATGCAATGATAAATTAGATAAACTTATTCAGCTGCATATAGAGCAGAATGTATTGTCGTTAGAGAAATTATATTTAGAACAAGTTAACCTTTACCGTAAAATAAAAAAAGATATAGACAAAATTAATCTGGAAGGAGGAGATGGAGAGGCAGAAGTTTTAAGAGACCCTCTCATAAGGAAGGCATTTGATAGGGTCAAAGCCTTCTTAGCCGGTATGCCTGAAATTCCCGTGGAAGCTATAACACGTATAGCTACAACTACCCATGCACAGTTAAGAAAACTTCTAGAATTGCTTAATGCAAGTAACTCAGTGCGATTCGATCAAGTTTCACTTAAGGAAGATGATTACAGGGAAGCGTTAGATGCGATCATAAACAGGAAACCTTTAGAATCCTCCCCCTCTTTTGGAGTAGCAAGATATAGCACGATCGGTGGTTACACAGAGTGTGATGAAATCCGCATCGAGACAGAGGCAAAGCTCAAAAAAATCATGGCGGAATTCTATTATAAAGTTTTGGATAAACCGGATGATGAGAGAAAGAGATTTTGTCAAAATCAATTGTTTACCGAGCTTCAAGCAGCACTGAGTTCTCATGCTGTGGAAGCATCTCCCCTTGCTACGTTGAAAAAAAAGATTAGTGAAAAATGGACAGAGGTGCATAAGCGATATAACGCGGGAGTAGCACCCAATCCAGAATGGTTGGATACGGCAAGTTCTTTAATTTTATTGCGATCTTATTTGAGTGCTTCTGAGCAACTCGCAGTTTGGTTATTTGATCAGCCTTCTAGAAGGAAGTTTTTTTCTGCTTACACGCGAGCTTGCGCTTCTCTTCGGGAAAACCAGGGTGCACTAACAGCAGGAAGTTTGTCTGGAGTGGGGGCAGCTGCCAGGGCGGTGATGGCGCATAAGCCAGCGCCCACTGTTTTGAAAGTAGGAGTGACGGTAGGGGGGGCGGTCGGCCTTTTCTGTTGTTTGTGTTGGAAGAGGAAAAAAGCACGGCTTAGTGGTAACTCTCCTTCCACCAGTTTTTCTGCGCAAAGTGGAGAAGAAGGCGCTACAAGCTCATCTCGCCGCCTTCTAACTTCGACGTGATCGTTCATCTAAAAATTCCGGATTATTCAACAACAATTTTCTTGCAACCCAATTACGCCGAAGCGCGCTAGCACGAAGATGGATGGCTCTCCGGACTAGACTCGAACCCGTGACCCAATGATTAACAATCCTTTATAATTTTTAAAAATGATATTACTAAAAACTTAAGAAAACATTAACAAAATACATAAAAAATATTAATAAGTATATTTGTGAAAATCAGTAATTCTAATTATAATTAAAATCTAATTTTTTAAATAATTTTTTTTAATTCAACAGGTTTCCTCATGCCGCCAAACAAAGAAGATATCTTTAAAAAAATAAAAAACGAAACCGTAGAACGATTAACGCGCCAAATCAAAAACCTATCTTCAGAGACTGACGAACTCACCTCTAGAAAAAAAGAAAAGCTAAACGCTATCCTAGATGAAACGAAGCACATTCTCTTCAATCGCAACAATCAACCTAAAAAAGCCTATGTTTTCTATTTACTTTCACTATTAAAAAACAAAGAAAATTATAAGCTATTTTCAGAAATACGTCATACTCACTCACTCCCTTTCAGAATAGTCAGAAGCCTTGGCTTTATTATTTTAAGCATCATCACATTAGGAATTTTTTTCATCGGATTTTTGTATGATTGGCATAAAAAAACAGGAAGCCTCAATTTCTTTAAATCACGAAGCCAAGCAATTATCGATGAGTTTGAAGCATCCGTGCGAAAAGAAGATCCTGCTGCGGTAGAGAATATAATAGATAGGAATGATAATACTTCAAAATTAAAAGCGAAAAATATTGCAAACCTCAAAGCAATTGAACAAGCAATTTCAGATTTCAAAAATCTATGTAATGAGTCTAATTCGAAATTAGACTTTAATGATACAAATCTTTCTAAACTTTTGGAATTACATGAAATACATACTGTCACAAACTTTATAACTAATTTTAAAAAATTAACAATAGAAAAAAACAATCAGAATTTTGAAGAATTTTTTACTATTATTAAAAATTTAGAATCTTTCTCACTACCAAAGGATAACTTAACTTTACTTTCTGTTACCAATACAAAATACGATAAGAATATCGAAAACATATTTTTTCTTGCTCAAGATTTATTAAAAAAAATCTCAACATTCGACGTTTTTTTATTAACTGAAGAATCCGTGCTTCATCTTATTAACACAAAAAAAAATCCCTATGAAAAAATAGATATAGAAAGAATATCTGAGACATTGGAACGTATATATAATAAAAATCCTGAAGATATTAAGAAAAAAGAAATTCTTCTAGAAGAATATGATAAGCCAGTATCATCTCCCACTCCCTCATCTCCAGAAGACCTTCAACCTATTACCCCTCCCCCTCCTTCTTCATCATCAAGTCCCCTTGCTATAGGAGAAACTCTCACTGCTTCCTCTTCATTAAGTTCTTTTTCTGAGCTGCTCACCCCAGTTACTGTTCAGGAAGAGCAACCTCCTTCAACAACAAATTATCCTGAGGCTTATAAAACGCTTATTCAACTAGAAAAAAAAATGGGACCCTATTTATATTATGCTCCCAACGCCCAACCCGCGCTCCATGATAATCTCGTAATATTAAAAGCAATTGATACTTTGTTGAGAGGAAGAAATAGTCGTGAACTCATTACAGTTGAGATGGTAAATTTTCTTTACCAACTTATTAAACAAACACCTACTACAGAAGAAATAAACCTCCAGAAACTTATTGAATTACATGAGAAAGTTAAAAAACATTTTATAATTCGATGCATACTATTCCATGATAAGAATGAAATCATATATTTAAAAAACATAGAAGATCTTGTTGATAATATTCTGGTTCTGCATCAATTACCCTTATCCTATCCAAATAATATTTTTGATCGAGAAAATTTGGGCAAGTTTTTCAATACAAATTCAGGACGTAAGGAACGACCCTACTTATTTCTTTTATTTCGAAAATTTCATGATGGAAAGCGAGACGACTTTATTAATAAAACTATTCTTAATGCCTTACTGGAAAGAATTCAGAATATCGGCGAGATTTACAAGGCAATTGAAAATAATAGTGGAGAAGCAATGAACTGCGAAAGAAACGATGACTTGATAAAATTTATTAACAGAAAAGTACCACTTCGCTCTTCAGCTAGTTCCCCACAGAAGAAATAGACGCCACCACCCCCTTCTGCGTAAGCAAATAAACTTGATGATGATCTACGAGCGGCGTTGCTAAAATCGCATCGTCTTTTATTCTCATCCTTGAAACAAAAGAACCGTTACCCACATTCAACCAATGTAAATAACCTTCTTTATCTCCCACAATAATATATTTATTATTTTGTAATGCAGGGCCCGTGATATCGCGGAATTTTAATTTTTCTTGTTTCCACACTTCTTTTCCTGTTTGACGATCCAAAGCCCAAATCACACTTTGTGCATCTGAAACAATAAGATATTTCGGCGTTAATACCATCCCCGCGTAAGATGAGAAAGGACGCTCCCATACGATGGCGCCTGTACGTAAATCTATAGCAGAAAAGTTTCCTTGGTAGGTCACAACATAAATCGTTGATTGATCCAAAATCGGCGAAGCACTGATATCTACAAAACGATCAATGAAATTTCTTTTACTTTCAGGCTCGGCAATCGTTCTTTCCCATAATAATTCTCCTTTGTCTTCTGAATAAGCCGCAAGTTTTCCATCCGCAAAACCCACAATGACACGATGCCCTGCAAGCTGCGGGACACTCATGTCTCTTAATAAATAAAGGGGAGAACCATGCTCATATTTCCAAACAAATACACCCGTTTTTTTATCTAAAGCATAGACATTACCGTCGAGCGTCTTTGCAAAAACTCGATTCGAACTAACATAAGGCGCCGCCAATAATTGATTATCAACCGACGTCGACCATAAAACACGTCCGTTTGTTTCATCCAGGGCATACACAAGACCGTCTTGCGTTCCAAAAAATACTTGTCCCTCTTTCACAACCACCCCTGTCGTGGCACGTGTTTTCAAAGCCTGACACCAGGCAGCATGCCCTGTGTCCTTATCAAAAGAACAGGCTTGCCCATGCGCATCAATCGTAAAAATATGTCTATTGGCCATCGCAGGCGATAATTTCAAATAAAGCCCATCCGCCCCCACACCCGCCGTTTGTGACCACATAAGATTGGGTTTGAATTCAAAGTTAAACTCAGGCAAAGCCGAAGGCTCAGGCAAATTATCTTTTCCCACGCCCGTGATGGAGGAACAGGCAGAAAGAAAACAAATAAAAATAAAAACTAAAAAACGAATAATCATGACGCGGCGTCATCTAATTTCATTTGGAGGAAGGATTGAAAACTGTCTTGATCGCCTAATAATTGTATTGCTTCTTGATACGCTTGTCGCGCCTGCCTGCTTTGCCCCATCGCAAGATAAATATCACCTCGCAGACTTTGTATGGCAGGAAGATAATTATTGTCGTCTACTTTTTTTAATAATTCTAAAGCTTGACTTGCTTTGTTTTCAGCAATCATAACGCGTGCCACACGCAAACGCGCAACTTGTTTTAAAGCTTTATTACTCGCACGTGACATCACATTCAATAATTTTTCTTCTGCTGTCACAAAATCATGATCATCCACCGCTTGCTTTGCTTGCATCAAGGCGGCAATAAGATAATAAGGCGTACGCGGGTAATGTTCTAAAATATAATTTGCTTGCGTCTGCACAACTTTATCATCTTTCGTCATCACACCTTCCAACAACCACTCAAAACGATCAGAGGCGTGCCCCAGTGTTCTTTCTCGCTGGAAATCCCAAAGTTGCCAAACAATATTAATCAAAATAACAAGGGCAATAACACCTAAAGTGAATCTCCCATTTTTCTTCCACCAATGTGAAAGTTGCTCGAGCTGCTGTTGCTCCGTTAAGAAATTTTCCACGATTGTTCCTCTAAAAAATAAATAAGTTTGTCTTGAGCGAGCGTTATTTGAGGCTTGTCCTGTCTTAAAAATTTAATTGTTATCGTTTTATCACGCGATTCTTGTTCTCCTAGAATAAGCGCTAAAACAGCACCGCTTTTATCTGCTCTCTTAAATTGATGGGTAAGCTTACCGCCACTGCCATCGCGCAGCAAGCGTAATTCGGGCAAACGATTGTGAATTGTTTCGGCTAAGAGTAACGCCTCTTCTACAGCAGCACCCCCTTGATATAAAAGATAAACATCAACTTGGGGTGATACCAAATACAACCCTTCCGAAATCAATAAGGCAATGATGCGCTCTAAGCCCATTGAAAATCCTACGCCTGGCACCGCCATCCCGCCCAATTGTTGGGCCAGAGAATCATAGCGCCCACCCGCACATACCGTGCCTTGCGCCCCTAATTGTGTCGTGACCCATTCAAATACCGTGTGGCTATAATAATCCAAACCACGCACTAAACGTGGGTTAACACGGTACGCCACGCCGGCCTTATCTAACAAAGTTTTCACTTGATGAAAGTGTGCTTGTGACACTTCACCTAAATGATCTGAAAGCACAGGCGCTCCTGCAATACAAGATTGCATTTCAGGATTTTTGCTATCTAAAATTCGCAAAGGATTGGTTTTTAAACGACGCTGACTGTCTTCATCTAACTCAGATAATCGAGAAGAAAAATAAGTCACTAATACTTTTTTATAATTTTCTCGTTCTGGCAATAACCCTAAAGAATTGAGCTGAAATTCAAGACATGAAGACAATCCTAAATGTTTCCATAAACGCGACGTCAATAAAATTAATTCGACATCTATGGAGGGTTCAGCCACCCCCAAACATTCTGCAGTAAATTGATAAAATTGACGATAACGCCCCTTTTGAGGACGCTCATGACGAAACATAGGACCCACATACCAAAGACGTTGGACCTGATGATAAACCAAGCCATGCTCCAAACAGGCACGCATACAACTGGCTGTTCCTTCAGGTCGTAAACTTAAGCTGTCTCCATTACGATCCAAAAACGTGTACATCTCCTTCTCGACAATATCTGTAATTTCTCCCACAGATCGCTTAAAAAGTGCAGTTTCTTCCAAAATAGGCGTTCGAATTTCTTGATACGCATAAGCACGCATCAGTGCTTGCAAAATGGATTCAAGGTATTGCCATACAGGAATTTCATCGGGCAGGATATCATTCATGCCACGAATAGCTTGGATTAAGCTTGTTTTTGCCACGATAGACTCCTCACCCATCAAAACAACAATTTACGAATTTCCTCATCATTTGGATAATATTTCAAGGCTTTTTGTAATAAAGGCTGTGCTGTCGCCAAATCATGAAAAGAATAAGCACAAAGCCCTGCATTTCTGTAAGTCTTATAGGTTAAATAGTTCGGATCCTTGAAAGCTTCATCAAATGCTCGCATGGCATGTTGATATTCTTTTTGCTTACACAGGAATACAGCGTAATTATTATAAGTTTTTCCTCCTGGCGCCTGCGATATTGCACGCCGATACCATCGGCGTGCTTTTTCATTTTCTCCTAAATATTCATAGTAATAAGCCATCGCGCTTAAACTTTCTGGATCAGAAGGCGCCTGCGTAACGGCCAACTGTAATTTACGATACGCATGTTCAATCTCTCCTTGTGTCAAATACGCCAAACCTAAACGCATATTACACTCAGCCGATTCTTGATTTTGATGCACAGAAGCACAGGCCACAAGAAACAAAAATCCTACAAAAAAAATTTTTTTATTTAATATCATCATTGTTTTTATTTTTTATTTTTTTATTTTTTGGCTCCACCTTCCCTACCAATTGTCCACAAGCCCCTTCAATATCCTCACCTCTTGTACGACGAATCGTTGTCATGATATCTGAATCCATTAATTTTTTTTGAAATTTTTTTATTTTTTCCATCGGGGAACAATGATAAGTTGTTTTAGGAAATGGATTAAAAGGAATTAAATTGACTTTCACGGCCTTATTTTTTAAAAGTTGAATTAATTGTTTTGCATGCAGATCACTGTCATTTATATCATCCAACATAACATATTCCATCATGACGGCCCGCCGGGGCTCTTCTTTAAAATAATCGCTGCATACAGACATCAATTCTGATAACGGGTATTTTCGATTTACTGGCACCAATACATTACGCAATTCATCGTTAGGCGCATGCAATGAAACTGCCAAGGCCACGGGACTTCTTTTTTTTAATTCGATCATTTTGGGAATAATGCCTGAAGTACTGACCGTCACACGTCGTTTTGATAAACCGTAAGCATAGTCATCTAGTAAAATATCTAAGGTTTGTACGACATTATTAAAATTTAAAAGCGGCTCCCCCATACCCATCATCACCACATTTGTAATCGCTTTTTTTTGCGGTAACAACAAACGAGAGGCTAACAAGACTTGCCCTATGATTTCTGCCACCGTTAAATCACGACTAAAACCTTGCTTGCCTGTCGAACAAAAAGTACAGTTAACGGCACATCCCACTTGCGAAGAAACACATAAGGTGCCTCGGGAATCTTCAGGAATAAAAACGGTTTCAATACAATTACCTTCAGACAAACGAAACAGCCATTTGCGTGTACCATCATGGGAAAGCTGATCTAAAACGATATCTAAAAAATTAATTTCACTTTTTTCTTTTAATTTTTCTCTCAAGGGTTTGCTTAAATTTGACATGGCGTCAAAATCAAAAACACCTTTCTGATGTATCCATTGTAAGAGTTGTGTCCCGCGATAAGCAGGCTCACCCCATTCAACAAGACAAGCCGCTAAATTTTCACGATTAAAATTCAATAAATTAACTTTACTCACAATTCATCGGGGCTAAAAAAGAAGGTCATTTCCTGCTGTGCAGTTTCAACAGAATCTGAACCATGAACTGCATTGTTTTGAATACTGTCTGCAAACTCAGCGCGTATCGTCCCTGGTTTTGCTTCAACTGGATTCGTCGCTCCCATGATTTCACGATTCAATGCGATGGCATCTTCCCCTTCTAAAACTGAAATAAATACACGACCAGAAATCATAAATTCAACTAATTCATTATAAAAAGGCCGCGCCTTATGAACAGCATAAAAGGCTTGTGCTTCTCCTTGAGAAAGTTTTTTCATTTTTGCAGCCACGATTTTTAAGCCCGATGATTCAAACCGATCAAGGATTTTTCCGATGACATTTTTGTTTACTGCATCGGGTTTAATAATTGAAAGCGTTCTCAGAACTGCCATGATTTTCTCCTTTATTTTAAAATGGAGACATTGTATCTAGATTTAATAAAATGGCAAGGAATTCAGCTATTTTTGCAGTTTTTCACGGAGATAGGTTTCCAATTGAGAAAGAGCAATACGCTCTTGTTTCAAAGTGTCACGGTCACGCACTGTCACTGTATCACGATGTGCTGTTTTCTGCGGATCTTCCCCTATCGTCTCAAAATCCACTGTTAGACAGAAAGGCGTGCCAATCTCATCGTGACGACGATAACTTTTGCCAATATTGCCGGTGTCTTCATAAGAAACTCGCCCCAATCCCCAGGCTTGAATCATTTTACGAAGTTGCTGCGCCTTCCCCACGATCTGCTCATTGTTACGCGCCAAGGGAATAACAGCCACTTTAATGGGTGCAAGCGCAGGTTTTAATTTTAAAACGATACGGGTTTTCCCATCTGCTAATTTTTCTTCGGTGTAGGCTTCATTTAAAAGTGCTAATACCCCACGATCCACACCGGCAGAAGGTTCGATCACATAAGGCACCCACCATTTATTTGTTTCTAAATCTAAAATGGCTAACTTTGAAATACTGTCTGCATTGGATTTTACTTTCGAGCTTAAATTAAATTCTGCTTGCGCACGCGTATGCGAACCTAAATCATAATCTGTGCGATTGGCAATCCCTTCTAGTTCTTCAAATCCATGTGGAAATCGATAAAGGATATCCACGGTTTTTTTTGCATAATGCGCTAATTCTTTTTGAGGTTGCTCAAACAGTTTTAAATTTTTTTCTGACAAACCCTGCATTTTCCACCAGTTAAATCGCAATTCAACCCAAGTACTATGCCATTTTTCATCTTCTCCCGGCTTTACAAAATACTCAAGCTCCATTTGCTCGAATTCTCTGACACGAAAAATAAAATTACGTGGTGTGATTTCATTTCGAAAAGCTTTGCCAATTTGCGCTACCCCAAAAGGAAGCTTTTGAGAGGAAGAATCTAAAATGTTTTTAAAATTTGAAAAAATACCTTGTGCGGTTTCAGGTCGTAAATAAACAAAATGTTCTGCGTCTTCGATGGGGCCTATGTTGGCTTTAAACATCATGTTAAATGCGCGTGGCGGCGTTAAATCTTTTGAACCACAATGTTCACATTTTCCATCTTGCAACTGATCTTCGCGCCAACGATGCTTGCAGGCACGACAATCCACCATCAAATCTGAAAATGTATCTTCATGTCCTGAATAAAAAAATAATTTCCTATGCCCTAAGATAGCAGTATCCAAACCTAAAATATCATCTCGCTCATACACATTACTTCGCCACCAAGCAGCTTTTAAATTATTTTTAAGCTCTACGCCTAAGGGGCCATAATCATAAACGCCTTGTAAACCACCATAAATTTCAGCATTTTGAAAAATGAAACCTCGTCTTTTACAAAGTGCAACGATATCTTCTAAACTTTTTGCTGTCATGATTTTAAGACCAAATAGGTTTTCGTTTTTTGCGAAAATGCTTTCAAACCCGCCCGCCCATCGGGAGAAGTTCTCATTTTCGCATTGAGATTCACCGTTTTTTTAATCAACGTTTGGTTTATTTCTTTTGTTACAACAGATGAAATTATTTTTTTTGTTACTGCCATGGCCGCCGGACTGTTTTCTAAAAACATTTTTATATAATCATCTGACAACGCTTCTATTTTTTCTGTTACAAGATTCACCAGCCCCAAATCTTTGGCCGTTTCTGCTGAAAATCTTTCTGCTGTTAAAAAATAACGTCTTGCTTGTCTTTCACCTATCGCGCTTATCACATAAGGACTGATCACCGCCGGCGCCAAACCCCATCTTACTTCTGAAAACCCAAATTCTGTTTTTGGATGTGCAATCACCATATCGCAACAGGACAGGAGCCCCAAAGCCCCTCCAAACGCAAACCCATGCACCAAAGCCAAAACAGGCTTGGGGAAATAACACAATTCATATAATACTTGCGCCAACAAAAAGGCATCTTTTTTATTTTCTTCAAGTGAGGCTTCGCTTAAGGCCTGCATCGCACTAAGATCTGCACCAGCGCAAAAACATTTGCCTTCACCTGCCAATACAAGCACGTGTATTGCTTTGTTTTTTTTTATTTCTTTTAATTTTTTTAAAAAAAGCCGTAACAAATCTTCACCCAAAACATTTCTTTTCTGTGGATGATTCAGTGTAACACGAGCAACACCTCGAACTTCACTATATAAAATAAATGAACTCACTTTCTTTCCTTCTTTCATAAAGACATGCTGGTTTGGGGGCTCTCAGGCATAGACGTAGAAGCGGACGTAGAAGCCGTTGATGAACAGGGGAACATTTTTTTTAATTTCCCTAAAAGATCTTGAGCTGTTATCTCGTGAACACACTTAACATTCACAGGCTCGGTAGCCCGCATTTTTGGAAAGAAGAAAAGATAGTTGTAAGGATTAACAAGATCATACAAACATTGATAAAAATCTTTTTGATCTTCTTCTGCTAAATTATACTCCTTCAAGCAAAGTTTCAATTTTTCAAACATCTCT
>MGYM01000053.1:28433-29945 GCA_001801745.1 Gammaproteobacteria bacterium RIFCSPLOWO2_02_FULL_38_11 | reverse complement strand
AAAAAGTCTTTGTAAATAATTCCAAAACAACCCAGGCTAATGCACAGAGGTCCTTCACATAACCCACTGCAGCAGTGTAGCGATACTGAAGAGTCACATTATCATGATTAAGGTCATAAATTAAAACCGGCAGTATATAAATATAGGAGCCTAAAGACAAATGACATTCGCTTGGCTGTCTTATAGACTCAAGATCAATCGGCAAGAAAAAATGAGCCCCCGAATCATATAAAAAGTTCGATAATTTTATGTCGCCATGCATCAATTGTTGATGATGCAACCTTGAAATAAAATCACAGAGTTTTATTACAATATCAATACATTCCTCCGAAGAAAGAGAACGTAATTTTTCAAGAATATTTCGATGCGGGAAAAAATCTAAAATGACAGTTCCAAAAGTTGTAGTTTCCTTTTTAAAACGCAACATTGGTTTTAAATGAAGTTTTTGAGAAAACTCTTTTTGTAATTGCACCCAGCGATCATTTTCATTACTAGTATAAAGCTCCGTCATGATTTTAATAACACGACGGTGCTTTGCACTGTATTCCAAGGATTGTGATTCACTGGAATTAAGCGTTTTATCTATTTTAAAAGCACCCTCACTTAAATACACACCACAAAGATGCAATAAGGAATGACGGCTTCGTACACGTGGCTCACATAAACGTTGTGTGAAAACCTGAAATCTTTCACCGTCATTATTTTTTGAAGGTCTTCTTAAAAGAGAAAAATTCAGTGTAACCTGACAATTTTCATCTTCTTTCGTACGAAAAAAATATTTTTTTTCACGTTGAAATAATAATATTTTTTTATTTTGAGAAAGTAGATCAAACAATATTTTCTTTTCCTTTTCACCCAAAGGAAGGGAAAGTTCTATCGCTTGCTGATACTGAATTCGCTCTCGTAAGCGCTCAACCATACGAAGCGTCGAAGAAGAAGCCTGTGGATCCATCGTATTTTTCCTTACATTCTAAAAACACCAAAATACGTAGGCATCGCAGGCGCATTTAGCGCACTAGACAGTGCTAAACCTAAAACATCCCGTGTTTGCGCAGGATCTAAAATTCCATCATCCCATAAACGTCCACTGGCATAATAAGGGTGACCACAGCGCTCATAATAAGTTTCTACTTCTTGCTTTAAATCTAATTCTTCTTGCCGAGATAATGTTTCACCTCGTTTTTTCTTACTTTCTTTTTTAATTTCAAGCATCACACTGGCTGCTTGCGCACCGCCCATCACTGAAATACGTGCACTTGGCCACATCCATAAAAAACGAGGATCATAAGCACGACCACACATCCCATAATTACCTGCCCCAAAACTACCACCGATAATCACCGTGAATTTAGGTACAGCCGCACACGCCACCGCTGTCACCATTTTCGCACCGTGTTTTGCGATGCCTGAAGATTCATATTTACTGCCTACCATAAATCCTGTGATATTTTGCAGAAAAAGTAAGGGGATACCACGTTGGCAACAAAGTTCAATAAAATGCGTTCCTTTCAA
>MGYM01000053.1:6287-28425 GCA_001801745.1 Gammaproteobacteria bacterium RIFCSPLOWO2_02_FULL_38_11 | reverse complement strand
CATTGTTTGCAATGATCCCCACAGGAAATCCATGTAAATGCGCAAACCCACAGACTAAAGTGGTTCCGTATAATGCTTTGAACTCATCAAATTCTGATCCATCAACTAAACAAGCAATCACGTGACGTACATCATAAGGCTTGCGTATATCTGCAGAAACGATGCCATAAAGTTCTTGGGCATCATACAAAGGCGGACGGGGTGCGCGCAAAGCTAGATTAATTTCTTTTTTACGATTTAATGCTGCCACTGCATCACGCGCCAACGCTAAGGCATGCAAATCATTTTGTGCATAATAATCTGCGACACCCGATGTTTTGCAATGGACATCCGCACCGCCTAAATTTTCTGCCGTGACAACCTCTCCCGTTGCCGCTCTCACCAAAGGGGGACCTGCTAAAAAAATCGTGGCTTGTTGCTTTACCATGATGCTGATATCTGCCATCGCAGGCACATAGGCACCGCCAGCCGTACAAGACCCCATCACCACTGCAATTTGCGGAATGTTTTTTGAAGACATGCGTGCTTGATTAAAAAAAATTCGCCCGAAATGTTCACGATCAGGAAAAACTTCATCTTGTTTTGGTAAGTAAGCACCACCAGAATCTACTAAATAAACACAGGGCAAATGATTTTCTTCTGCAATGGTTTGCGCACGTAAATGTTTTTTAACGGTTAAAGGATAATAGGTCCCGCCCTTCACTAAGGCATCATTGGCAATCACCATGCATTCTTGGCCTGCAATACGACCTATCCCGGCAATCACACCTGCCGCAGGCAGTTCATCGTCATACACTTGATACGCTGCAAAAATTGCAAGCTCAAGCCAAGGTGAAGCCGGATCTAATAAACGTTGAATACGCTCTCGGGGTAATAATTTATTTTGTTTAAGATAATGTTCACGTGCTTTGGATGGCTCCCCTTCTTTTATTTTCATTATTTTTTCTTGTAAATCTTTCACACGCTCTGACATGTCTCGATAATTTTCGTGGTATACCGCATCATGCGGTACAGATAGTTTTAATATCGACATGCAAAATTCCCTTTAAATTAACGCTTCCAACAACGTCACACCTTCTCTCAAAGCAAGATCAGACGACGTATCGATTTTTATTTCACTGTCTGCGCGCATTTTTAATAATTTTTCAGATTGCATTGCAGAAACAAATTTTTCAGCCGCCCCTAACATAGTCCATGCAGCCAATCGATTATTACAAACTAAGATCATATCGCAACCTGCCTCTAAAGATTTAACCGCGCGCTCATCAAATCCCCCTTCACGTTCTGTCCCTAACATGGTGAGAGAATCCGAAAATACCAAACCTTGAAAATCCAATTCTTCACGTAAAATATCATGCAACCAGCGATAAGAAAATCCAACAGGTTTGCTATCTATTTTTTCATAAACAATGTGCGCAGGCATGATGGCACCCAGTAAATTCATTTGAATTAAACGCCGAAAAGGCAATAAATCTTTATTTTTAATGACACGCAAACTACGAGGATCACAGGGTAAATCAAAATGCGAATCCAAATCAACAAACCCATGACCCGGAAAATGTTTTCCTACGGCTTTCATACCGGCACGCTGCATACCACGAATAAAATGCATCGCCAATACGCTCACCACTTGTGGTAAACGATGAAATGCACGATCACCAATCACCTCATTATGACCAAAATCAAGATCTAAAACTGGGGCAAAACTAAAATCGATATCATATCGACGCAGTTCCATCGCCATGATCCAAGCTGATGTTTCCGTATAAATTTTTGCAGCCTGCGGATCTTTATCGTAAATTTCACCGAATTTTCTAGGCTTGGGTAAAGAAGTGAAATGAGTTCGAAAACGTTGTACACGTCCCCCTTCTTGATCGACAGCAATTAAAAGAGAAGGACGCTTTTCTCGAATCGATTGAACAAGCTCATACAATTGAGAAGGATTTGCATAATTGCGTGTAAATAAAATGATCCCCCCACAAGCAGGATGTTGTAGCATTTCTTTTTCTTCAGAGGTCAACACTACGCCCTGCAAATCAAACATCACAGGCCCTAAATGCATGACAAAATCCTATAATTTAATAAACAAGCATTCCAATAAGCCTGCCACTATTGCAGCGGCAGGTAAAGTGACAACCCAAGCAATAACAATACGACGCGCCACACCCCAGCGTACCGCAGAAAATCGATAAACAGACCCTACCCCCATGACAGCACCTGTGATCGTGTGTGTCGTTGAAACGGGAATACCTAAATAAGTTGCTAAAAATAAAGTTAAACCCCCTCCTGTTTCAGCACAAAATCCATGGACAGGTCTCAGCTTTGTGATTTTCATCCCCAGCGTTTTGACAATACGCCACCCACCAAATAAGGTCCCTAAAGCAATCACTAAATTACATAATAAAATAACCCAAAAAGGAACGTAAAAATGAGGCCCAATCCACTGCGCCGAAAACAATAAAGCCGCGATAATTCCCATTGTTTTTTGTGCATCATTTCCACCATGCCCTAAGCTTATCAACATAGCGGAGAATAATTGCAAACGTCGAAAAACCACATCCATCCATCGCGGTGTTTTATTCACACATAACCATGTAATGATGAACATAAAAAGCAAACCCAAGAGCCAACCTAGTAAAGGCGACAAGACAATGGAGATCAATATCTTAAATAAACCTTCCCACTCTAAAACAGAAAATCCCGCCTTCACAACACCTGCGCCCACCAAACCACCCACTAAGGCATGAGAAGAACTCGAGGGAATACCTAAAAACCAAGTAATCAAATTCCAGACAATCGCACCCCATAAAGCAGCTAAAATTAAATAGGTATCAACGATATTGCCTTGCACAATACCCGTACCAATCATCGTGGCTACGTGTACTTTAAAAATCAAAAATGCAATTAAATTAAAAAAAGCCGCCCAAATAACGGCGGTTCGTGGCTTCAATACACGCGTGGAAACAATGGTCGCGATGGAATTGGCGGCATCATGAAAACCATTGAGAAAATCAAAAAACAAAGCGACAAAAATTGTAAAAATAATTAAAATCATATTATACATATTCCAACATAATACTTTTCACAACAATCGCCGCATTTTTACAACTTTTAAAAACCGTCTGAAAACCTTCATAAATCTCTTTCATCTTTAAAAATGACTTAAAATCAGATTCTAAAGAAAAAAGAGAAGACATGCTTGTTGAAATAATACGATCCGCTTGCTCTTCTAGTTCATGCACACTATCGCACAGATGAATCACCATTTTTGCTTTTGAAGGATGTTCAAGCGCACTCACCGCTTTATTTAATAGTTGAGTATTCTGAATAACTAAATTCCCTAACGTTAAAATCTCATCAGGAAGATCGGTCATTTCATAAAGCAAAATACGTCTTGCCGCACGATTGATTTGGTCAAGCACATCATCCAATTGGGTGGCCAAGCGATGAATATCTTCACGATCAAAAGGTGTCACAAATGTTTTATGGAGTTCATCAAAAATATGGCGCGTAATATTATCGCCTTCTTTTTCAATGATCGAAATTTGTTGGACATGATGCTTTGCATTTTTTAAATCTTCTAGCAGTTTCACTAAATTTTCAGAACCCAAATGATTTTTTTCAACCAACTTTTGAAAAAGCGTGAAAAAAATATCTCGTTTTGGCAAAAATTGCTTTAACATAATGCCCTCTTGACTAAGCAAATTGGCGACGAGTATATCATATGTTTTCTATAGGGCTTATAGCATGACACAACCTCCGCTTCTTATTTTAATAGACGGTTCTTCCTATCTTTACCGTGCCTTTCACGCACTACCACCTTTGGTTAATTCAAAAGGAGAGCCTTCAGGCGCCATTTATGGCGTCATGAATATGATTAAAAAACTCTTGAATGATTACTCACCCCAGTATGTCGCCGTTATATTTGATGCAAAAGGTAAAACCTTCCGAGATGATCTTTATGAGGATTATAAAGCCCATCGTGATGCCATGCCCGATGACCTCGTTACCCAAGTTGAACCTCTAAAAGAAATTATCCAAGCCTGGGGTTTACCTCTTCTAACGATTGAAAATGTGGAAGCAGACGACGTCATTGGCACACTCACAGCAAGTGCACTCAAGAAAAAATGGCAGGTCCTTATTTCAACCGGTGATAAAGACATGACGCAGTTGGTTAACCCACGCGTTAGCTTAATCAATACAATGACCAACACCCTTCTTGATTCAAAAGGCGTTCAAGAAAAATTTGGTCTTCCGCCAGAATGTATGATCGACTATCTTTCCCTTGTGGGTGATAGCAGTGACAATATTCCTGGCATTCCCGGCGTTGGCCCCAAAACTGCTATAAAATGGCTGCTAGAATATGACTCTGTTAAAAATCTTTTAAAACACGCAGACAAAATTCCCGGCAAAGTAGGCGAACGACTCCGAGAAAATAAAGATAAAATAGATTTATGGAAAACATTAGTTACGATCAAACAAGATGTTCCTTTAAAAATAAAAATTGACGACCTAACCCAAAAAGACCAAGACATACCAAAGTTAATTAAATTATTTAAACATTATGATTTTAAAAACTGGGTTTCCACACTAGAAAAAAATGAAAAATTTAAAGAGAACTCTTCCACTTCATTTGATTTTAAAATAATAAATTCTGAAAAAGATTTTGAAATTTTATTAAAAAAACTAAATTCTACAAAAAGCATGGGCATTCAGGTCCACACAAGCCTCCCTGACGACCCCTTTAGCAAATTGATTTCGGTATCGCTTTTCCTAGCTCACGACACCTTATTTTATTTACCTTGCCAAGACAAGGATGACTTTAAAAAACTCAAAAATATTTTAGAAAATACAGAAATAAAAAAATGGGGACATAATTTGAAATTTTGCAAAACAGCGCTTGAAAACAATGAGCTCTCCCTTGAAGGCATAGCGCAGGACATCATGGTAGAAGATTACTTATTGCATCCTGCGCAAAACAGACATGACCTTGATTTTTTAGTTTCTCATTATTTAAAAAATAACAAAATCTCCTATGAATCAATTGCCGGAAAAGGACAAAAAAAATTACATTTTGAAAAAATCCCTATTGAAAAAGCCGCAGAGTACACAACACAAGCTTTAAGTTTTATCGCTGATTTACAAAAACAATTTGAATCAGAATTACAAGCCATCCCTGAACTTAAAAAAGTTTACACGCATATCGAATTACCTCTCATTGCCACATTATCACGCATGGAATTCCACGGCGTACTCATCGATGAAGATTTATTGAAAGAACAAAGTAAAGAATTAGAAAAGCGCTTGAGAGACATTGAACATCACACCTATAAACTGGCTGGCCGTATGTTTAATATTGCTTCTCCCAAACAATTACAAGAAGTGTTATACGATCATTTAAAATTACCTATTTTACAGCGCACAGCCACAGGGCAAGCCTCCACAGCAGAAGAAGTATTACAGATCCTTGAAAAAGATTATCCTCTGCCAAAATTTATTTTAGAACATCGCACACTCAGTAAATTAAAATCAACATACACCGATGCGCTGCCCTTACAAATAAATCCAAAAACCCAACGCATCCACACCTCCTATAATCAAACAGGCACTTCAACAGGAAGACTCTCGTCCTCCCATCCTAATTTACAAAACATTCCTATTCGTAATGAAGAAGGTCGACGTATTCGCAAAGCCTTTATTGCCCCGCCAGGATACTTCATTGTTTCTGCAGATTATTCACAAATTGAATTACGCATCATGGCGCATTTTTCTCAAGATCCCAAACTACTGCATGCGTTTTCTAATGGCACAGACATTCATCGTGCCACCGCCGCCGAAGTTTTTGGTGTCAAACCTGAAGACGTCACTCCCGAGCAACGACGACAAGCCAAAGTCATCAATTTTGGAATCCTGTATGGCATGTCCGCATTTGGTTTGGCAAAAGAATTAGGCACAACACGCGAGCTCGCACAAAATTACATTCATCTTTATTTTACGCGTTACTCAGCTGTGCATGATTATATTGAAAAAATACGCAAGCTCGCCCACAAACAAGGATTTGTTGAAACAGCTTTTGGACGACGCATTTATGTTCCTGACATCAATGATCGCAATATGCAACGACAAAAAGCGGCAGAGCGTGCTGCCATCAATGGTCCCTTGCAAGGCACCGCTGCCGATGTCATTAAGCGCGCGATGAATACACTGGATCATTGGATTATAAAAGAGAAAAATCACACGCACATGATCATGCAAGTACACGACGAGCTTGTTTTTGAAGTCCCCGAAGCACAACTTGATCACACTATAAAAAAAATCAGAGAATACATGACACATGCATTTGAATTATCCGTCCCCATCGTCGTACAAATTAACCATGGGAAAAATTGGGAAGAGGCACATTAACACAAACAAGAATGGTATTTCTCACGAACGACTATGTAACTTTCTAATTTTTGATTTCTCGCGCTCCCAATCTTTTGTTTTTTCAGAAGCCCGCTTATCATATTGTTTTTTTCCTTTTGCCAAAGCAATGCAAAGCTTCGCTCGTCCTTTTTTCCAATATAAAGACAGCGGCACCAAGGTATAACCCTTACACTCCACACTGCCGCACAATTTATTTAATTCTTTTTGATGTAATAATAATTTTCGAGTACGTGTGGGATCAGCTTTTACATGGGTTGATGTAGAAATCAAAGGAGAAACATGCATTCCCACGATCCAAGCTTCTCCGGCTTTTAAAATAACATAAGCTTCTGCGATTTGAACCTTCCCTTCTCTCAAACTTTTGACTTCCCAACCCTGCAACATCAAGCCCGCCTCATAACGATCTTCGATAAAATAATCGTGAAACGCACGGCGATTCACCGCGATGTCTTTATTTTCTATTTTAGATTGCCTCATAATAACGACCCTAAACCAGGAGAGATAATGCCCTTAATAAACCGAAACGCGATTGTACCTTATTCCTCAATGGAAATGTTTGAGTTAGTAAACAATATAGAAGATTATCCAAAATTTTTATCTTGGTGTTATGCAAGTCGCATTTTGGCACGCAATCAAAATGAAATCGACGCCGAGCTCACACTCATCAAGAACGGCATTAAAAAATCCTTTGCGACACGTAATTTATTTCAAACAGGAAAACACATTGAAATCAGCCTACTTTCAGGCCCTTTTCATCATCTCCATGGTTTCTGGAATTTTGAAACCCTCACCCCGCAAAAATGTGAGGTTTCATTGAGTTTAGAATTTGAGTTCAATAACAAATTGCTGAGTCTGGCATTGAACCCTGTCTTTACTTACATCGGCGACACCCTCATGGAGGCTTTTAAAAACCGCGCACAGGAAATCTATGGAAAAAAAGATCCAGATTGAAATTGTATACGCTCTAGCCGACAAGCAAACGCTGTTAACTCTGGAAGTTAGCCCCACTTCTACCGCCAAACAAGCACTTGAAGATTCTGGCATCTTAAAAATTCACCCTGAAATTTGCCTTGATAAAAGTCCCATTGGCATTTTTGGTAAAAAAATAAAACTTTCTGATCTGCTTAAGCCAGGTGATCGTCTTGAAATTTATCGCCCCTTACAGATCGATCCCAAAAAAGCACGAAAGTTACGTCACTGATCTTCTCTGAACTCACTGCCTTGAGTTACACTGCACAACACAGGACGATTCCTTTTTTGTAACTATTCACGACCTAATGCGAATTCAAGTGGACGTGCTTGGGTGAGGCAAGGTGAAATGAAAAAATTCGAGAAAAAGTGCAGTGTATACCAAAATACATGAGCATTTTTCGAGAAGTTTTTCATTTCAGATTGCCCACCAAAGCACGTTCGGTGATACCATGAACAGTTACCCTTTCTTAACGGAAAACTACATATCCCATGCGCCTAAAACACATTAAAATTGCGGGTTTTAAATCTTTTGTCGATCCCGTCACTTTACCTCTTCCCAGCAATTTAGTCGCCGTTGTAGGACCCAATGGTTGCGGCAAATCAAACATCATCGATGCAGTACGTTGGGTAATGGGAGAAAGTTCTGCCAAACAACTACGTGGTGAGGCCATGTCGGATGTTATTTTCAATGGTTCTGGAACGCGCAAACCCATTGGGCTTGCCAGCGTTGAATTGGAATTTGATAATTCTGACGGTTCTTTAGGCGGAGAATACGCTGCATACACCGACATTAATATCAAACGACAAGTCACACGCGAGGGGGATTCACAGTATTTTCTAAATGGTGCACGTTGCCGTCGTCGTGATATCACACATATTTTTCTTGGCACGGGCCTTGGTCCACGCAGTTATGCCATCATTGAACAAGGCATGATTTCTCGTTTTATTGAAGCAAAACCCGATGATATGCGCACTTATTTTGAAGAAGTCGCCGGTATTTCAAAATACAAAGAACGTCGTCATGAAACAGAGTTAAAAATAAAACATACTCAAGAAAATTTACATCGCTTAACTGATATTTACACTGAACTTGAAAAACAAGTTTTACACCTTGAAAAACAAGCCGAAGCAGCAGAACGCTATCGCGAACTTAAAAAAGAAGAGCGTTCATTCAGAGCACAGCTCCAAGCCCTGCGTTGGCAAGTTTTGAAAAAAAATTTACGACACCACGAAGAAGCCATTCAAACACTTGAAACACAACTACAAACATTCACAACCCAACACCAAAAACATGAAACTCTTTGGGAGACAACCCGAGATCAATTACAAAAAACACAGCTCCTCTTACAGCAGCAACAACAAGATCACTTTGAGTTAGGCGCTGAAATTGCAAGAAAAACACAGGCGAAAGCACATGCTGTAGAACGAGAACAACAATTACAAACAGACCACAAACAAATACAAGATGACATAACACAAATCACCCTACAGCTTTCACAAACACAACAACACTTATCTCAACTGCAAGAAGAAATCACTCAATTACAACCCCATACCGATAAAACAAAAGAGCTCAATAACCATATTCAAACCCAGCATATCCAAGCAGAACAAGCCATGCAAACATGGCAACAAACCTGGGAAGATTATCATCATCAATCTGCCCATATAAATCGAAAAGTTGAAATAGAACAAACAGAACTACAACATTTGAAACAACGTCTTCATACCGCACAAACTTTATTTGAACGTTTACATCAAGAACAAACGCAGCTAACAATCAAAGAAACTCAAGAAAGTTTAAAAGTTAGATCCGAACAAAAAACTCAAACAGAAAATCACATTTCAATATCAGAAAAGAACATTCTTGAATGCAAAAATCAAATTCAAACTAAACGTCATGAAAATGAATCACTCGCTGCCGACTTCAATCAGCATTGTCGTAAAGTACAAAGCTTATTAGGGAAAAAAACTTCACTTCTCACACTACAAGAAAACGCGCTAAACAATCATAATGCGGAGCTCCAATCTTGGTTGACCTCGCATCATTTAACAGACTACAAACAACTGGCCTTAGCGCTTCAAGTGGAACAAGGCTGGGAATTAGCAGTAGAAACAGTTTTAGGCAACCTACTTCAAACCCTCTGTTTAAAAGAATGGCCTTCTCTGGAAGCCCTGTTCGCTGACACCCCCAACACTTCAGTTTCTTTATTCTTTGAAAAATCCCCAAGCACTTCCTCTGCAGACTCTTCAAAATTACTTCATAAAATTCATGTTTCTTTTTCTCTTGAGCCTTTCTTATTTTCTGTTTTTTGTGCTAGAGACTTAAAAGAGGCTCAGAAACGCTTACCACAATTACAAGATCATGAATCTATTATTACAAAATCGGGAATATGGCTAGGAAAAAACTGGGTCCGCATTGCAAAAAAAGACGATATCCAGAAAGGGATTTTAACAAGAAAACGAGAATTAGAAATTTTAGAAAAAACATTATTGGAAGCGCAACAAGAAGAAACCGCTTCGAACAACAAACTTAAACAACATCATACTGAACTTCAAACATTAGAAAAAAAATTAGAAAATTTAAATCTAAATCACATTGAAGAATTAAACAAACTTGCCCAATTACGCGCACAAATTAAAATTAACGAAGAGTCTTTAGCACAACAAAAACAACGCCACCACCAGGTTACGCTAGAAAAAACAGAGCAACAACACTTACAGAAAACACTAGAACAACAAATCGAAAAAACACAAACCACATTACATACTGCACTTGAAGCACAAAAAGAAGACGCTGCGCTGCAACAAAAATTATTACTCGAAAAAGAAAAATTCAAAAAACAACTTGAAGACACAAAACAACAAGCCTGGCAACAACAAACCTCCATTCACCAACTAGAATTACGCTTGCAAACCGCTATCACACAACAACAAATCAAACTGCAATTAGCCAAACAACTTGAACAACAGCATCAAAATTTAAAATCACGGCTTTCGCTACTAGAAAACGTCCTCGCACAAAGCAACATGCCTATTCACACCTTAGAGGATGAGATCCATGAGTTAAACCAACAACAACCGCAACTCGACCAACAACTCATCAACACAAGACATCAGATAGATCTGCATGAAAAGCAATTAACAAATTTACAAACCGAACGTCATCAACTGGAATTAAAAATCAATTTTACACGTTCAGAACTTGAAAAAAACAAATTGGACATTCAAGGCGATCTAGTACGCTGTACTACACTTGAAGAACAATTACATGAAGCAGGACACAACCTACACCACGTCATACAAGAATTGCCAACCGAAGCTGAGCTTGTCGCCTGGGAAGAACAGGTTAATAAAATTACTTCACGTATTGAACGTTTAGGCAATATTAATCTTGCTGCCATCGATGAATTAAATGAAATACGCTTTCGTAAAGAAACGCTTGATAAACAACTAACAGACTTGAATGACTCTTTAAACTTATTACAAGAAGCTATTATCAAAATCGATAAAGAAACAAAAACATCGTTCAAAGATACTTTTGACAAAGTAAATGAAAATTTTTCAGATCTTTTTCCACGATTATTTGGCGGCGGTGCTGCACGCATGGAATTAACATCAGAAGATTTACTCACAACAGGTATTTCGGTAATGGCACAGCCGCCGGGCAAACGGAACAGCCATATCCACCTATTATCCGGCGGCGAAAAAGCATTAACAGCAACCGCATTAATCTTTGCGTTATTTCGATTAAATCCTTCTCCTTTTTGCATGTTAGACGAAGTCGATGCTCCTTTAGACGACAACAATGTTTTGCGTTTTTGTAATTTAGTAAAAGAATTATCTCAAGAAGTACAATTTATTTTTATTAGTCATAATAAACTTGCCATTGAAATGGGAAACCACTTAATTGGCGTCACCATGAAAGAACCGGGTGTATCACGATTGGTTTCCGTTGATATTCAAAAAGCAATCGAAATGGCTGAAGCAACTTAATGAGGTTTCTTATGCTATTATTATTTTCATTTTTTATATCCAGCATCGCTCTTGCTTTTTTTTATACGCGCATCCGTCGAAAGAAAAATAAAAAAACTTCTCAAACCACACCGCATTTAAAGCCCGAAAACAAACATCTATCTCCTTTAGCAGATTTAGGTTATGAAACCACGAGCAGAGACACTTCTGTTTTTAACGTCACAAAACAAGAACTACAGATTAACTCGCACCAAGACTTATTTATCCTTTATTTAGTTGCGCCACCAGAACAAGTTTTTCTAGGCTATGGTTTAATCCAATGTTTATTGACTGCAAAATTAAGGCAAGGGCAACAAGGAATTTTTCACTATTACGACGAACAAGGAAATATTTTATTTAGCGTGGCACAAGCAAATGAAACAGGGGATTTTAATTTAGATAATATCGGAAGCATTGCATGTCAGAGTTTAGTATTATTTTTAAAACCTCAAGAAAAAAATATTAATATCGCTTTAGAGAAGTTACTTGAAACAGCATACCAATTGGCTGAAGATCTAGGAGGACAATTACAAGATATTCAACATCGTCCTCTCACACAGGAAACGCTCGACATCTACAAAAACAAACATCTCACTGCGATAAGTTAAGGGCACCTCTAAAAATTAGAAATTTTGCGTTAAAACAAGGCGCGCTCATTTTTTAAAGCGCAGTTTACATAGAAGTAAATGAGCATTTAAAAAATGAGTGCAACAAAGTTATAACGCAAAAGGACAATTTTTAGAGTTGCCCTTAAGAGCTGTCACTTCCCGTTTGACACGCTTATGAATCTTTTTATATTTTTTTATTTCTTTTTCTTGAGAAGCCGATTTTTGATGTTTTTTGTCAAAATCTGCCATAAATTTATCCAGCTCACTCACATAACAGGTATCAATTTTTTTCATTTCAGGATTCCTTAATCTTCTATAAAATAATAAAACTCAATAGGAAAAAAGATATTCTATACTGATATTAGAAAACAATACTATACGGGGGTTTTACTATGATCACACGCTTTGTATTTAATCCTGAAATCTGGACCGTCAATGAATATAGAAAAACGGTTCATATTGTTTATGATGAACTTTTTAATTTACACGAAACCTATGAACGTGAAATTCAAGCATTCAAAAATGCAAACAACTTCTCTGACTCACATATCTTGTCTGCTCTACAAGAAAAAAAAATGAAGCTAGGAGAGCTCATCGAAGGCTTTAATGTGGCCGCCAGACAAATTGAATTAAAAGATTTTGAAAAACATTTAAAAAAAGGAAACCGAGCTTTATCGAAATTTGATTACTATATTGCAAACCCTCATTTTCCAAAAGACAATATAAAACTTACTGTTTTATTTACAAAAACAAATGCACTCATCATGTATCTGTTTGACTATTCGGTTAATATGTGGAACAGCACATCGCTCATCCCTTCTGAGAATCAAATTAAACCTTTATGGATGAGAAAAGAAAATCAAGATGATACACCTCAGTTCAACATGGGTTTTGCAGATAAGTTTATAAATGCCCCCATATACGCCTTAACACACCATTTTCAAAAGATGCTAATTACATTCTCAAAAAAAATAATTTACACCAAATCTAATAAACTTCTTCGTATTACAAGAAATGAAATCTCAGAGGCACTCACTTTGCTTGACAAAGAATTACAAACACCCAACTTAGGTGAAGAAATCAAAAAAGAATTTTTAAGCGATAAAAAAATGCTGCATGATTATTCTGAGAAAATTGAACAAGCGCATATCCAAGTCGAGAAAATCATGCTACCAAACTCACCCCCTCCACAAAAATAATTTAACGCAGGTTTAAACATAAAAAAATAAATAAAATATTTTAAATTTATTAAAACACTTGCTTTTTTATTGCCTGCTTCATTAAAATCACGATTCTTCTTAGTAATAACCGTGAGTGACTCCTTCATGAATCCTGGATTGCCTACCTTGACACCTCAAAACACATGCTTAATGGTGGTAGGAGATGTCATGCTTGATCGTTATTGGTATGGCAATACACACCGTATTTCACCTGAAGCGCCCGTACCGGTGGTTCATGTTCAACAACAAGATGAACGCCCGGGCGGTGCAGCCAATGTAGCTTTAAACATTCGTACTCTCGGCGCTCATACCCTCTTGCTGGGTACCACTGGTTTAGACGAAGAAGCCAATTCACTTTCAAAAAAACTGCACGACGCTAAAATAGAATGTCATTTCCAAATAATAAAAGCCCCCACAACCACCAAATTACGCTTAATCAGCCAACAGCAACAACTTATCCGCATTGACTTCGAACAATCTTCTTCAACAGAGCATCTCCATGAACTGTTAACATACTTTGACAATTTGATTCAAAAAACTAAATTATTAGTTTTATCAGATTATAATAAGGGTGTTTTACGTTACGCTCCGCAGTTTATTCAAAAAGCACGAAAAAAAAATATTCCTGTTATTGTTGATCCCAAAGGACATGATTTTTCAATTTATCGTGATGCCACTTTATTAACGCCCAATAAAAAAGAATTTGAAATTATTGTAGGGCCGTGTCAAACCCAAGAAATACTTGTAAGAAAAGCAAAAGAACTCATCGAGCAACTGAACTTAACTGCCCTTTTGATCACAGAAGGCGCGCAAGGCATGACCTTAGTACAGAAAAATCTTCCCCACGTTCATTTTCCTGCGCACCAGCATGAAGTGTTCGACGTAACCGGCGCAGGAGATACTGTCATTGCCACTTTAGCCGTGGCGATGGCTTTGGGTTATGAACTTGAGCCGGCGGTTTATCTTTCCAATGTTGCTGCGGGTATCGCTGTGACAAAACTCGGCAACGCAACGATCACTTTTTCTGAATTACAAAAGAAAATGGCGATGCATGAATCCATTCAGCAGGGCATCGTGAATGGAACAGAACTACAAACACAACTTCAAAGCGCACGCATACGAGGAGAACGTATCATCATGACCAATGGCTGTTTTGACATTCTACATGCAGGCCATGTCACTTATTTAAATCAAGCTAAAGCTTTAGGAGACAGATTAATTGTTGCGGTAAATGATGACTTTTCCGTAAAACGCTTAAAAGGCTCACAACGCCCCATCAACTCGCTTGAAAAACGAATGAAGGTACTTTCAGCACTCTCAGCGGTAGACTGGGTTATTCCTTTTGCTGAAGACACGCCTGAGCGCTTGATTTCTTCTATTTTACCTGACGTTCTCGTGAAAGGAGGCGATTACTGCGACATAAAAAAAATTCCTGGCGCAGCTTGCGTCTTAGAACAGGGCGGTGAAGTTAAACTGCTACATCACGAAAAAGATTGTTCGACCACAGCCCTCATTGAAAGCTTATCAAAAATCACATCATGAAGATTTCGGTGGATATCATAATTTTCGGCGGTGGTATTGCAGGATTATGGTTATTAGCTCAACTTAAAGAACAAGGTTATAGCGCGCTATTACTTGAGAATCAAAGCTTAGGTCAAGGCCAAACAATTTTATCTCAAGGCATTATTCACGGCGGCACTAAATATGCTGTCAAACAACAACTTACCCCCCTTGCACGCCACATTAAAACCATGCCAGCTTATTGGCAAGCATGCTTACAAGGCACGGGGGAGCTCTCACTTCAAGGAACAAAAATACTTTCCTCGCATCAATACTTATGGACGCCCCATCAATGGGGAAGTCGTTTTGTTGGATTTCTAACATCCAAAGCTATGCAAAGTCGCGTCAATAAATTAAAACATCACGATTATCCCACTATTTTTAAAAATGAAAAAAGTGAGGTTTACGCATTGAATGAGCCAGTTTTAGATGTTTATTCCTTGCTCCATGTTTTAAGAAAAAAGTATTTAAATTTTATTTTTAAAATTGACACCAACACAATAAAATTTCATTTTAAAGACAAGTTATTGGAAAAAATAAAATTAAATGATATTTTCATAGAATCCAAATTTTTTATTTTCACATCAGGGCAAGGTAATCAATTTTTTTTAAAAAAATTTAATCTTGAAACCATTAAAACGCAATTGCGCCCTCTCCAAATGTTGCTTATAAAGCATTTACCTTACCCTCTCTACGCTCATTGCGTTGATAAAAATTTCAAACCACGTTTAACCATCACAAGCTACCCCACATCAGAAGGTTATGCCTGGTATTTCGGTGGTGAAATTGCAGAGCAAGGAAGTAAACAAGAACCTCAAGCAGTTTTTGAAAAAGGGATAAAAGAATTAAAAATATTATTTCCCGAAATGCCATTAAAAAATCTTTCTTGGAAAACAGTATATATCAACCGTAGCGAGCCTTGGCAAGAAAATGGAAAAATCCCGGCATTACCTTCTATACAAACACATCACAATCTTTTATTTGCTTGGCCCATAAAATTAGCGTATGCCCCGCTGCTTACAAAAGAAATTTTCTCTGTTATCAAAAAAAACGGGTTACTACCCTCTTTCTCCTCTTCTAACGACTCACTGAATTTACCAAAACCAAGTGTTGCGATACCGCCATGGCTTGAGGAAAATCAATGGAATTAAGATTTTTAGGTTCAACCTCGTTACGGGTCTCACCGCTTGGCTTAGGCACAGTGAAGATGGGTCGCAATCAAAATGTTAAATACCCGCAAGCCTTTGACTTACCAACAGACAAACAAATCCAAATTTTATTAAATTTATGTTTAGAATTAGGTATTAATTTAATTGACACAGCACCTGCTTATGGCAACAGTGAGTTACGGATTGGGAAATTACTCCCTTCACCCCGACAACAATGGGTCATCCTAAGTAAAGCAGGAGAAGAATTTATTGATGGACAATCTCATTATGATTTTTCAAAAAATGCAATCACCGAAAGCGTCAAGCGATCTTTAAAACGATTAAACACAGATTACCTTGATTGCGTTCTCATTCACTCCAATGGTGAAGATGAAAAAATTATTTTAGAAGATAACGCTTTAGACACTTTAGCATCCTTAAAAAAGGAAGGTTATATACGCGCATTGGGTATGTCAACCAAAACAGTAGAAGGAGGATTACTGGCTTTACAGCACAGTGATGTTGTAATGGCATGCTATCATCCCCTTTACACAGCAGAAAAACCTGTGCTTGATAAAGCCCAACAACTTCACAAAGGAATCTTAATAAAAAAAGCCTTATTGAGCGGACATTTGGAAAAAAAAAAAGAATCAAATCCGATTCATGCCAATTTAGATTTTATTTTCAAGCATCCTGCCATCAGCAGCGTCATCATAGGCACAATCAACCCTCAACACTTGCGAGAAAACGCCACTCACCTCCGTTAGAACTTATCAGATTTCCCACCAAAGCGTGTTCGCCTGGTACCGTAAACATACATCATGCGGTGGGAGCCGAGGGTAAGGTCTGCTCTGCCCCCTTAAGAATAGCAGCCGATGAATTACTATTATTTTTATTTGAAGGCCCTTGGGCCTTTGCTATGGCCAACGCTGTACCTCTATAAATAACATTATTTTGAACTAACATTGTGGTTAGTGCTGCCAGCATACGTTCATTATCTAAATGTAATTGATGCAATTCATAACGGATTTCACTTAACACAAATAAAGTTTCTTTTCCAATTTGCGCAGGCGTTGCTTTTGTTCCCATTTCCATTTTCCAATCAGAATTTTCCAAACGATACGTTGCAGAATAATGCGCAAGTGTCGCAGGACTAATATCTGCTGGGACAGTAGAATTAAGCGTAACAGGTTTATAATTTTTATAACCCGCTTGTTGACACGCATTACTTGATGCAATCCCCGCATCACAACCTAAATTTTTTACCACTTCTCTCTGTGTCATCAAATGGTTAAAGTTAGTCGCTGCTAAACTTTGCACGGCAACATAGCCATAGTAATTCGCAAGATAATAGGCAAGCGTACTATTAGGATTAACAACACCGGTGGCTTCTGACGGGAGTAAACTCTTCGCTCCTCCAAAGTGCAATAAAGATAAAACAAAATTTGTTGCATTTTGCTTGGTATACAAGGGCTCTTTATTATTACTTCGTTGCGCATCTCCGTTTTCATTTGCAAATTGTAATGCACCAAATAACGTTTCAGCACTCAAGTTATTATTATCAGGTTTTTGAGTTTCAGGATCGTGATAAGCTGTTGTAGGAATAGTTGCAACCACTTGAGTCGCCTCTGTCGTACCCACTTTCAAGGTATTTTTACCGCTAGGATCATTTGTTAAAGCATAAGCTGAAGTTACAAAATCCACACGCTCTCTTTCTTGTTTCTTTAAAGTTCGATTTGCATTTGCCAATTGAGATGTCAAGCCCAATTCTTGAGAAAAAAGATAAGGTGGGCTAAACAATTGAGAAGAAGTTAATGCACCATAACCTGCAATCAAACTATTAATTGCTGTGATAATATCAGTATTACCTTGCGTAACATTCGAATTAAGATTGTTAAAACCCCGATTAAGATCGGCGTCCATGTTAGTTAATATCCCAGCGGTCCATTGATCTCCCATCACCGGAGGAGAAACAGATCCCAGAAAAAGAAAAAAAAATAAAATCAATTTTCTGATATGCATAACACCCCTTGTCCTTAATGATATACATTACTTGGCGTGGCTGAACCTGCCGACACGCCGCCTGGTGCGTAAATATTTGTAGGTACACTCGTGTTATTTTGTTTTTGTGAAGCATTACCCATCGTTGGTTTTTCATCTCCTAAAGCATCTGATACAACATCCCCCGAATCTTGATCAGCGGGAGTAGTCGATGCAACATTGGCATTATCCGCAGAAGAAGGAGATGATTTTGTCCACGGATTCGGCCGGTTCGCCCATGGGTTATTTGTATTTTCCCAAGGTTTATTTGGTGTGGGCGAGGAAGATGGCAGAGACCGCTGTTGTTCTCTTAACATGTTTTCTTTTGCTTTTTTCCGTGCTTTTTCAGTGTTTTTTTCTATTTCCTCAGTGCGCTCTTGTATAGCCGCGTTCTTCTTCTCATCAATCTCTGTTTGATATACTTGGGCGGGGCTCACTAAATCATCCTCTTGTGCCACAACAGATCCTGATAATACCCCTGCCGACAAGACAAAAATAAAAATTTTTTTAGCAATCCTAGCCATGTTCACCCTCTAATGCTTTTGTAATAAAAGCACAGCGTTCGGAAGAAAAAACACGAGATAACAACCTCAAGCGCTCAAAAATAATATTTCTACGCAAAAATAAGCCTGCAGGATCATCGCTGGATTTACTTGTTTCTTCTGCACGAATCAGAATACGTGAAGCAGCGCCAGGATGGGCCATATCAAAAGATTGTAATAAACGTAACACTCGGCTTGATTTTATATAACTGCCAAATTTGATAATAATTTCTTCATGCCCAAGCTTAGCCAAATCAATCCCGGCGAGATTATCTAATTGTTTAGCTAACTCCGCCAGCGCTTGTTCAACTTGGGGATCAAGATCCAAAGTCCACGCTTCAACGCCTTCCATAAACGTGATTACACGATAAATCATAGGATCTTGATATTCGCGCCAATAAGCACGAGAACCTTCTAGGGATATGTCTACCATACTTGTCAATCATCCTCATTTAAGCTTATATTGAAACATTCAAAATTTTATTTCGCCTGAACACTTTAATCGCCTCATTTCTTTTTATCAATATTTAGACTCGCAGTGAAAAAAAAAGGAACACATCATGGGTGTCTTTAAAACTGTTAAAACTTTTGCAAAAGATCAAGTTGATGCACCTACCTGGCTTGGTTTACAAACTGTCTCTGGAAGTATTACAAAAACAGTTGAATTAGGTAAACGTTTGTTTATTCCCAAAAAATCAACTTACACAGAAACATTTGAAGAAGCAAAAGAGCGACTTCACCTAACAGATGAGGACTTAGAAAAACGAATTTCCCATTTTAGAAAAATACAATATTTTTTTATACTTCTTACAATTTCAACATTTGCTTATGCTTTTGTTTTTTTATTTTTTAAAAAATCATTTCAAAACACCATCTCTTGTTTAGCTATCTCTGGCATTTCTTTTTCACAGCTTTTTCGTTACAACTTTTGGATTTTTCAAATAAAAAAACGTAAATTAGGTTGCACTTTTCAGGAATGGTGGGAGCATTTCATTAAGAGATCAACATCATGAATTTCGTTTTCTGGGCACTCACCTTATCGATATTCCCTGCCCTTGCATTGGCAGATCTCACACTCACACCCCCAGACTCTGATCTTTCTTATCAATACCTCTCTTATGTTTTTGGTGTTGTAAACGGCGTATTACACGGCTCAGGCACACAAATCTTCGGCACCATGTTTGGTGTATTCAATTCTGCAACGCTAGCATTAGGTGGCATCATCATCACCTACACCTTCATGGTTTCCACAATCAACACTGCAGCAGAAGGTGAAATCATGGGAAAGAAATGGTCTTCCATTTGGATTCCTTTACGTTCTGCTGCCGGCATTGCACTGTTACTACCGAAAGGCACGGGTTATTGCACCATCCAAGTTTTCATGATGTGGGTTGTTGTTCAAGGCATTGGCGCTGCAGATAATATTTGGAATGCAGTTTTAAAATATATTTCTAAAGGAGGGGTTGTTATACAACAATCTGCCGCAAGTAACACAACGGCCGCCACCCCTGGCAACCAACTTAATTTAATGAATTTTACGGGTAATCTTTTTCAAAACATATTATGCCTTCAAGTTTACCAAAGCTATATAAATCAACAGACAAACACAACACCTCCTGATCTTTTTTCTCTGGTTTCATTACAGATTGCTTATCTGAGTGGCGGAGTCGCAAAGGGGGAATATTCCGGAATGAATATTACTATTGATTTGCCTTGGGGAACAAATGCCACGGGCTATCAAACACCTCATCCTCCTTTTCCTGCCACCCCTGTCCTCAATAATCTTTGTGGTTCAATACAAATTAATATACCTGGTGGTGGCAGCAACATTGAACTTGGACAAGCTTACCTTATCGCACTACAACAGATGATCAGTGATTTCCAAACACCCACGATGCTCATACAGTCCAGTTATGTAAATAATAATCTTCCCTCTAATATAGGATTTACTTGCACCACAGAGGGCGCATCCAACAACATCATGGCGGGCGCCACTTGTAGTACAGCGGTCAGCGCACTCACCTTACCAGCAAGCTTATTACAAAATGCCATATCGGATTACCAAGGAATTATTTATGCGGCTCAAAACTTGGGTTACGTCAACGACGGCCACTCCTACGATAGCAATCAAATTAATTCTCAAGATTTAGTAAATCAAGCCGGCTCACGCGGATGGCTCATGGCAGGTGTTTATTATTTTAATATTGCATTAGCAAACGTAACTCAAGCCAATCATTTTAGTAATCTAAATTCTTTTCCTTATAGTTTCCCAACTCAAATGTCTATCAGTAACATCAATCCCAACATATTCTCAAACAACACTGCCTCTGCCGCCGTTTATCAGTACATCAATGGTGGCATGAGTTATACCCTATCAAATGGCAATGTCTCTGGCATGAATGCTGACAGCGCAGGGTTTTTCGCTGGGATGGTAATAGGTACCATTGGTGCACTTGTGTCAATTGGTCTGGCATCTGGACCCGGTATTTTATATATATTGCCTTTGTTTACGGGTCTTATTAATATTTTTGTTGGCTTTGGTGAATTACTCAATGCACAAGCCAATAATTTTAATCCTATTGGCGCACTTGCTATTATGGGCTCAGGATTAATGAATGCTGCAGCTTTATTTATTTTTGCTGGCGCCCTTGTTTCATTTTTAATGACTTTTATGCTTAGTGCAGTACCTTGCGTCAGCCTAGGTTCGGCTTGGTTGTCCATGGTTGCTTGGCTTGCACCACTATTAAGCGGCATCATTACCCTTATGTTTTCCACAGGCGCCATCCTTGTTTACTACGTCCCCATGATTCCTTTTTTACTCTTCACCTTTGGAAGTTTAGGTTGGCTCATCATGGTTTTTGAAGCCATGGTGGCAGCGCCGTTGGTTGCACTGGGCATTGCTTATCCTGAAGAACATGAAGTTTTTGGAAAAAGTAATCATGCTATCGTGCTTATTGCAAATGTATTCCTAAAACCCTCTCTCATGCTATTCGGCTTCATCGGTGGTATCTCACTTTCTTACGTCAGCATTTGGATTTTAAATCAGGGATTCATCTACGCTTTTTTCCATACAGTGATGGCAAGCTTCAGTCAACAAGGTAGTTGGGGTGGTGCTTTTACAGCAATTTTTGGGTTTACAGCCATTGTATTAATGCCATTAGCAGCTATGGTGCTCTACACTGTCGCTGCCGTCGTAATGATCCATAAGTCATTCTCTTTGATTCATATTGTCCCTGAACGCGTTTTAAAATGGATAGGCGGTAACATTGAAGGTGGCATCGAAGGACAGATGGAACAAGAGTCACGCCAAGGCGCACAAAAAGCGGCAGACGAAGGAGGTCGTGCTGCAGGTACTGCTGCAAGTCAAGCAGGCAAATATGCTGAGAAGAAATCAGATGAAGCGAAAGAGCAAGGAAAATCAGATATGAAAGCAAGTGGTAAAGACAGCGGCGGCGCTTCTGTCGGCTTGCAGCCTGCTAGCAAAGGTGCTGGTGGCGGCGGCGGCAGTGCTGGCGGTGGTGCTGGCAGTGCTGGCGGTGGTGCTGGCAGTGCTGGCGGCGGCGCTGGCAGTGCTGGCGGCGGCGCTGGCAGTGCTGGCGGCGGCGCCC
>MGYM01000053.1:0-6277 GCA_001801745.1 Gammaproteobacteria bacterium RIFCSPLOWO2_02_FULL_38_11 | reverse complement strand
CCCGCTCTGATTATCTGATTCCTGCGTCCTTATCAGCTGTCATGCCACCCACTACTGATAACTTATAAGTACGCTCATCGATCAAACCCGCTTTAAATTTTTTCTCAGCATCCACTTCCATGGTTTGCCCAGATTCTTTCACTAATTTTCGTGTTGCTGAGGTAACTTCTTCAAAGGGACTACTCAGCAAAATATCACGTAATTTTTCATTGAAAATCAAATACTCTCGCAATGCAACACGCTTGCCATCAACTGTGGGCACGAGCTTTTGCCAAATCACTAAACGTATCGTTTCTAAAATATCAATAGTACGCCCATGGCGTTCTTCCACAGGAAAAGAAGTCACTAAACGACGAACCGTCTCTGCTACACCATTGGTATGTAAAGTTGTATATACAGGATGTCCCGTCATCGCCGCTTCTAAAACAGCCGCAATCGTTTCTGAATCACGTGCTTCTCCCACTAGAATCAAGCGAGGTTTACGGCGCAATGCATTACGTACACCGGCTGCAAAATCAGGTAAATGACGTGGTATTTCAGATTGACTAACAACAGCCGTTGGCATTTCCAAATCATCGTATACAAATTCAATCGGCGACTCATAAGTTAAAATTTTACGATGACTATCTGGGTTTTCACCTAAATCACGAATAATAGAAGCCAATAAGGTACTTTTACCCGACCCTGTTGCTCCCGTGACATAGACCACGCCTTCTTGCGGTGCGAGCGCTGATAAAAGATCCGAAGGAAGATCCATGCTGTCGAGCACGGGAGGTGTTGTGGGAATGGTACGTAAAGTAATTTGAATACCATCATGTCCACCTATCAAGCATCCCGTACCATTAACACGATAACGATAGCGCTCTATACGCGTCGGCTTAACTTCGTAATGTGTATCAATGTCATGGCCACTTAAAATTTGCGCGGTACCGTTGGGCCCATAAATCGCATTCAACATATCGCCTACTTCTGTATTTGATAATTTTCGATGCGTCATATGTAATAAGCGGCCATATACTTCTGCAAAAACAACTTGTCCTGTTTGTAAAGTAATATCAGAAGCATTTAATTTTTGACAATAAACCAATAAACGATCTAATTCTTTTGGCGTGAAACGCGTAGGTTCATCCGGAAATAACTTCTCAGGCTCTAAAACGGGTATTTTCACATCTGTCATCGATTCACCACTGGCGCAGGTTTCCAAACTTGAGTATTAGGCTGTAATGCAGGTAATGCAGTAATACGTAATACCTGGTCATTAATGCGTAAATTCGAACTATCGCCCGTCACACCCAACTCACTGCGCGCAACAAAGGGAGGACTCACCATACCTTGCGTCAGTAAATTTCGATATAACACCATGCCTTGATATTCTTGTTTTAAGCGCGCAAGATTTTCCGCAAAAATTGTGTCAGCTTGCCTAACCCCTTCCTCCCAACCACGCGTTACATACTTACTCCAAATTTTTTGCTCCATTGCGTTCGTTGGCAAGAAAAAAACTTGCGGCATTTCAGGATTTTTGTAACTTAACCAAAGATATTCTCGCCACGAAGGTGGTGTCGTAACAAAACGTGCTTGTTTTAAAATTTTATACGTACGGTCGGATAAGCGAATAGCATCATCTGAATCCAAATTTAATTCACCGTGATTTTCAATTAAAACAGGCGGTAATACATTGTGATCTAACAAAAGTAAATTAAAATTAAATGCTTGCGATAATTGTTTGGTTTGTTGCTCTAAAATCGAATCAATTTTTTTTGCACGCAATGATAGACCTGCTTGCGCACCTAAACTCAAAGCCGTTTCCTGCATTGCTTGTTCTCGCACGGGGCTTGTTAACTTTGTCATTTCTTCTTTTTCTTTAACAGGCCCTGCGCTCATTTGTTGTAAGTCATCTAAATTACATAAATTTTCTTGTAGTGTATGCGTATTCATACAAGCTATTAAACAAAAACAACATGCTATTAACACGCTTAGAATTAAAAAATTTTTTAAACCCCGACGTGCTAATAATAACGAGGCGTATATCCCTATAAAATATGGTTTTTTCATTTCGTATAATATCGCTTTAAAAATTGGCCGGTATAAGAATGCGGACAGGCTGTAATAACATCGGGAGGTCCTGCTACGATCACTTCACCTCCGCGCGCGCCTCCTTCAGGTCCCAAATCAATGATCCAATCCGCGGTTTTGATAACATCCAAATTGTGTTCTATAACAATAATCGTATTTCCAGAGTCACGCAATCGTTGTAAGACTGCTAATAATTGCGCAATATCATGGAAATGTAAGCCTGTGGTAGGTTCATCAAAAATATAAAGCGTTTTCCCTGTATCACGACGAGCCAACTCTTTGGCTAGCTTAATACGTTGCGCTTCTCCACCCGACAACGTTGTCGCACTTTGACCTAAATGTAAATAAGATAACCCCACATCGATCAAAGTTTTCAATTTTCGCTTGATAACAGGGATCGCATCAAAGAAAGCATAAGCCTCTTCCGTCGTCATATTTAAAATATCGTAAATGTTTTTTCCTTTATAATAAATTTCAAGTGTTTCACGGTTATAACGTTGACCTCTGCACACATCACAAGTCACATAAACATCTGACACAAAGTGCATTTCCACTTTGATTAAGCCATCTCCTTGACACGCCTCACATCGCCCTCCTTTTACATTAAAACTAAATCGACCTGCCGTATAACCCCGAGATCGCGCTTGTGGTGTCGATGCAAATAATTCACGAACAGGTGTAAACAAACCTGAGTATGTTGCAGGATTAGAGCGTGGTGTACGACCAATCGGACTTTGATCAACATCTACTACCGTATCAAAAAAAGATAACCCTTCAATTTCATCACACTCGCCGTATTCCAATTGCCGAGCACCATTTAAAATTTTTGCAGCCATGGGATACAAAGTATCATTAATCAACGTTGACTTTCCTGAACCTGAAACCCCCGTCACACACACAAACAAACCAAGAGGAATTTCAACGGATAAATTTTTTAAATTATGCGCGCGTGCTCCTTTTATTGTTATTATTTTTTTATTATCCCTCTTCACGCGTACAAGAGGCACAGGAATCGAACGTTGGCCAGAAAGATACTGTCCTGTTAATGATCCTGGGGTGTTGATGATATCGCTCACCCCACCTTGCGCAACGATTTCACCCCCATGCACACCTGCACCTGGCCCTACATCTAAAATATAATCTGCATGGCGTATCGCTTCTTCATCATGCTCCACAACAATCAGTGTGTTACCTAAATCACGTAATTTCATAAGCGAATTTAACAATCTTGCATTGTCTCTGGCATGTAAACCAATCGAAGGCTCATCCAAAACATACATCACGCCCACCAAACCTGCACCAATTTGACTTGCAAGACGAATACGCTGCGCTTCGCCCCCTGAAAGACTATCTGCACGGCGATTTAAAGTTAAATACTCCAAACCCACATTCATTAAAAAATTCAAACGTTCTTTTAATTCTTTAAAAATTTTCTGAGCAATCTTTTCTTTATAACCCTCTAATTTAACATTTTCTAAAAATTCTTTAGCCTCATCAATGGGAAGTGAAGTCAAAGCAGGCAATGATAAATCACCCACAAACACATGACGGGCCGCTTCACACAAACGCGCCCCCTCACACACATCACAAACCTGTTGCACAATGTATTTTGATAATTCTTCTCGAACAACATCCGATTCTGTTTCTTGATAGCGACGTTTTAAATTATTGATCACTCCTTCAAAAGGATAGCGACGATAAAATATTTTTCCTGCTTCATCGGTATATTTAAATTTTATGATTTCATCTTCACTTCCGTATAAAATTATTTTTTGAATTTTTTTAGGTAACTTTGAAAAAGGGGTTTCAAGAGAAAAATGGTAATGTGCTGCCAAGGATTGCAATAAACTAAAATAAAAATAATTTCGACGATCCCAAAAACGAATTGCACCTTCCGCCAAACTAAAACTCGGATCAGAAATAACTTTCTCGGGTGAAAAAATCGCTTTCATTCCTAAACCATCACAAGCAGAACACGCCCCAGAAGGATTATTAAAAGAAAAAATACGCGGCTCCAACTCTGCAATACTATAGCCACAAAGCAAACAAGAAAAACCAGAAGAAAAAATCTGCTCTTCTCTTGTCTCATCCATAAATGCAATTTTTGCAAGCCCTTCAGATAAACGCAGCGCTGTTTCAAAAGATTCTGCCAATCGAGTTCTATGTTCAGGATGCACTTTGAGACGATCGACAACCACTTCAATCGTATGTTTTTTATGTAAGCTTAATTTGGGTGCTTCCTCTAACTCGGATAATTCTGTTAATACACCATCGATTCTTACGCGAATAAATCCTTGTGTTTTCAATTTTTCAAATAACTCAAGATGCTGCCCTTTTCTTTGAACAACAACCGGTGACAACAACATAAGTTTAGTATTTTCAGGCAATGCTAAGACAGCATCCACCATCTGACTGACGCTGGATGCTGACAACGCTTTATTGTGACGAGGGCAACGAGGCTCTCCGGCGCGGGCATACAATACTCGTAAATAATCATAAATCTCTGTGACCGTCCCCACGGTCGAACGCGGATTATGTGACGTTGACTTCTGTTCAATAGAAATTGCCGGTGAAAGTCCTTCGATATGATCCACATCTGGCTTTTCCATGACAGACAAAAACTGTCTTGCATAAGAAGACAATGATTCCACATAACGTCGCTGCCCTTCGGCGTACAAAGTATCAAATGCCAAAGAAGATTTCCCTGAACCGGACAAGCCCGTAATCAAAATGAGTCGATCTCGAGGAAGCTCAAGATCGATGTTTTTTAAATTATGCGTACGTGCACCACGAATAATAATCTTATTCATAAATATTAATTATCTTAGGGTAAGGGGTATATAATAACATCTTTAACTATTTTCTAAAAAAACCATGTCTTTACCCTTTTCTCAAATTCGCACAACCTTGTTATTAGCCTTGCTTTTTTCTTTCAGGCTTTTAGGTTTATTCATGATATTACCTGTTTTTAGCTTATATGCTTCGAGTTATCAGGGTAATACTTTATTTTTGATGGGTGTTGCAATAGGGATTTATGGTTTAACTCAAGCACTCTTCCAACTTCCTTTTGGCTTCCTCTCTGATCGTTTTGGCAGGAAACCTTTAATTGTCATTGGATTTTTACTTTTTGCGATAGGCAGTTTAATTGCGGGCTTCACACAACATATTTATGGCTTAATCCTAGGACGTGCACTACAAGGCAGCGGCGCCATAGGCAGCACACTTTTAGCCATGACAGCTGATGTAACCTCTGAAAAATACCGCACTCAAGCCATGGCGATCATTGGTATTTCCATTGGTGCTTCATTCTCAATTGCAATAATGCTAGGCCCCTGGCTTGCAGCAACCCACTCTATTTCAAGTATTTTTTTTATAAGCTTTATTTTTGCTTTGCTAGGAATAATTCTCACCTTCTTATTACCTTCTCCGCGCATCCAACATCCTCTTGGTTTCCTGAAAAAAAAATATTTCAAATTTTTATTTGAAAAAAATATATTAGTTTTCAATATGAGTATATTATGTCTTCATTTCATATTAACGGCTAATTTCATTGTTATACCGATTTTACTTTTAAAACAATTCCACATTGAAAAATCAAATCAATATTTATTTTATCTTCCTTTACTTGTTCTCTCTGCTATTTCCATGATGATGATACTTCGAAGGTCAGAGAAAAATTCAAAAAACTTAAAATTACTTAAAACAACTGTCACTTTGCTTTGTTTAAGCCAAGCAGGACTGACTTTCTTAAATTTTTCTTTTTTATTTTTTTTTATTCACTTGTTTTTATTTTTTACTGCATTAAACCTCTTGGAAGCCATTTTACCCGCCCTTCTTTCTATGTATGCACCCGCTGAAGGTAGAGGCACTGCTTTAGGCTTCTATTCAACTTGTCAGTTCATTGGGATTTTTCTAGGGGGTATTTTAGGCGGCTACACCTATGGACAATTCTCTTTGATGGGGGTATTTTTGTTGGGCTTTATCATCAATATTTTTTGGTTATTATCCATTCTAAAAATAAATAAATGAAATAATGAGGAGACACACTATGGCAAGAGGAATTAACAAAGTAATACTCATTGGTAATTTAGGCGCAGATCCTGAAGTACGTTACATGCCCAGCGGTGGTGCTGTTAGCACAATCAGCCTTGCCACATCTGAAACGTGGAAAGACAAACAAACCGGTGATCCACAAGAAAAAACG
>MGYM01000052.1 GCA_001801745.1 Gammaproteobacteria bacterium RIFCSPLOWO2_02_FULL_38_11 | reverse complement strand
TACAAGGAGGGCAACTTACAGCAGAAAAAATAGAAAAAATTAAAATCATCAAACAACGCATCGATATGCATTTCAGGCCTGAAAAACTTTTAAATACTAAAGATGATGAAGAAAATGAAAAGATTCGTAAGAACTTCCCTTATCTTAATGATGAAGGTGACCCTGTTGAGAAGGAAGGAGATGCTGCTGAAACAAATTCAGTTGAATACGAGTCCATTTCTAGAGTGAACAGTAAGGGGAAAAGAGTCCGTTATTTCATCGGCAAGCTTGCTTCTTTAATATTTTCTTTTGGTTGTGGTCTCACAACGGCGGGTGCCTTATTGATTGTAACAGGGACTGCCATGTTGGGATGGTTTCCTGTGATTTTAGTGGCAGGGTTTTTAATTAATTTCGCTTTTACTCGAAAACACACACCTGAAGTAGCGGCCGATTTCTTTTCTTGGTCCGCTATTAAAGAAAGCCTCGGTAAGATGTTTTCGCATTTAAAAACCACAGAAGAAAAAGTGGGAAAAGCCCTTTTGTTTGGATTTTTAATGATTGCCGCAGCGGCAACAGGTTTTGTGGCCGGTGTGTTGATGTATGTGGGAACGATGGGCATCATTTCCACGTTCGGATTAGCATGTCCTCCTGCACTTGTTGCCTTCATGGCTGCAATCACGGCGTTTTGTATTGCCAGTGTGATGTGGGATGGCATCACTAAAGCGATGATGGGAGATGCGTTGGCTAAAGTGAAATCTTTTTTCACGAGTTTCATTAAGCGTCGAATGGTGAATTTCTATGATAAAAGTGGTGAGTTTTTAGGGGAAGTGCTTGAGTCTGATGTTGCTTATGGTGTCCGTATCACGCTGACTATTGTGCTTTCGCTTGCTTTCTTAGCGTTTGCCCTCGTGGGTTGTTTTTTTAATATGTATAGTGGACATGTCAGCATGCTCAATATGTTGTGGAGTGCGCATCAAATTGCGTTAAGCGCTTGTATTGCTATTTCGTCTTTTATTGCTGTGATGTCTTTTGCAGGTGAGTTTCAGCTTCACATGGATACATCGAAAAAAGCAGCGCAAGCTTTGATAAATCCAGTGATAGGTTATTTCCGTGATATAACGCATGTTGCAACGACAGATGCCTATGCTGTTCCGATTAAGGTGCTAATTATCATTGTTATGATTCTTTTATTTGTCCCCATTTTAATTATCAATATGGTCGGTAATGGTTTAATTGCGGGAATAGGTTCTTCCAACCCAGCTGCAACGCCCATCGGTTCGGCTGAATCTTTTGTGGATACGGTAAGAGATTATAGGGATTTCGTGAGCGATATCATTGATTGGTTTTTTAACTGTGAATGTGTTACTAAGCCCTCAGGTAGACCTGCGTTCTTTCCTAAAGAATTGGATGAAGTTGCTATGCAAAAACAAAAGCTAAGCTCAGCGTCTTCTGCTTCCGTGTTAGCGGCTGTTGCTAGTGGTCCGCCGTCACCTCGTTCAGCAGATTCGTCACCATTGATAGGTCAGGGTCGGGGCTTGTTCTTAGGTCGTCCTGCATCTCCACCCCCACCCCCTGTTGATGCATCAGTGAATATGGGTGCTGAACAGCATAAAGAAGGGACGGGTGGTGATGATAATTCGGTAGTTCCAGTAGCCCCATAGCTCTACATTTTTCGCTGCGCTTCGTTACAGGCCATACTACATTTTTAAAATCGATCCTGAACCATGTGAATATTTTGCGATGAAATCAGGCAAAGTATCATAATAAATCGTACTGTTATCTTCAGCGAACGCGTTTAATCTTTTTGTTACGTTGATTTTTGCTTCTGCTTGATTTGATGTGTGTATGTGCGCCGTTTTGGTTTTTAAATAGCTTGCATCCAATATGGCATAATCATTGATATTCGCCGTTAAGTTATTTGCAATGCCTGCTAACAGAATACTTCCTTTTTTCTTGGCGTTGATACACAAATTGGTGGTGTTGACCCAATGTATGACAAGCTTGCCATCATTATTAAAATTTATTTTTCCTAAAACGATATTGCCTTTTATCCACATGTCTACATTGCCCTCAAGATTTAAATCAAGGTGAGGAGTGTTGAGTTCGTCAATGACGACATTGCCGATTCCTTTATATGAAAAAGATCGAATATTTTGGAAAGGTAAAGTAATGAAAATAGGATCTTTGATGGCGTAGTTATAATTGGGATCCAGTCGAAGTATCAAGGTGTTATCAACAACCTTGGCTTGAATACGTGAAACAAAAGCAATGTCGCCTTGCATCCGAATGGGTTCGTCGCGGTATTTTGTTTTAACGGTTTTGACATCAAAATCACCTTCGAGAATAATTTTATCGTAACCTTGGAATTGCACCCAGGCGCAGACTTTTTTATTCTGCGGTTGGATGAGTTGTGCGTGGCTATACCATTTTGTTTTTGTGACGGGGGCGGTTAAATTGTTTAGATGGCATTGAAATGCAGTAGGCGCTGAAGGATTTGAGTTACATGCGCTTAGAGAAAATAAAAATAAAAATAAAAATAAAAAAAGAAAATAGCGATATAATTCCATGGAGATTTCCTTAAACTGAGTGTCCTTTGGAATCTTTACAATTTTTTAAGGATTTATCAAGAAAAATAGATGGCCTTGAATCGAATCATGATTTTTGTCCAAGTATGGCTAAAATACAAGGCGACTTTAGCCAAGGTATGGCTAAAACGACGGTTTATTTTGGTCGAGTTGGAGCAAAGCGTCTTTTAATTTCATCAGTGCTTTTGCGCGGTGACTTATTTTATTTTTTTCTTCAAGGGACAGTTGGGCTGCGGTGCATTGTAATTGCGGTAAATAAAATAAAGGATCATAGCCAAAACCTTCTTCACCTTGAGGCTCAAAGCCAATCATGCCTTCCCAAAGACCTTCTGCAATAAGGGGCGTGGGATCATTTTCGTGTTTCATGAAAACAAGACAACAATAAAAATAAGCTTTTCGTTCAGGATGATTTTTTTCGCGAAGTTTAGTTAATAATTTTTGCCAATGTGCTTGCCTATCGACGTTTTGTCCTGCGTAGCGTGCTGAATAAAGACCAGGTTCATCATTTAATGCGGGGACAATTAAACCTGAGTCATCTGCAAGCGCGGGTAGCTTTGTGTGTTTGCTGGTGTGTCTTGCTTTTTGCAGCGCATTTTCAATAAAACTTAATCCTGTTTCTTCGCAAATAGGAATGAAAAAATGATCTTGAGGAAGAAGCGTGAAAGGCAGTGAACGCAGCGCAAGTTCGATTTCTGCAATTTTGCCGAGGTTTGAAGTTGCAAGTACGATTTTATTTTCCATGATTAAACATTAAAACGAAAGTGCATGATATCGCCGTCTTGAACAAGATATTCTTTTCCTTCAAGTCGCCATTTTCCCGCTTCTTTTGCACCTTGTTCGCCTTGATATCGCATGAAATCTTCAAAGCCAATAACTTCTGCGCGGATAAAACCTTTTTCAAAATCAGTGTGAATGACACCGGCCGCTTGTGGGGCGGTTGCGCCGATTAATACCGTCCAGGCGCGAACTTCTTTTTCGCCCGCGGTGAAATAGGTTTGTAAATTAAGTAAATGATAACCCGCACGAATGAGGCGATTTAATCCCGGTTCCTTTAAATTTAAAGAATCTAAAAATTCTTTTTTATCTTCGTCAGGTAATTCTGAAATTTCAGCTTCAATGGCAGCACAAATGGGAACGATCTCTGCCATTTCATCTTTAGCAAGTTGTTTGACTTGTTCAAGATAGGGATTATTTTCAAAGCCGTCTTCTGTGATATTTGCGATATATAATGTGGGTTTGTGTGTTAATAAATTTAAAGAATTTAAAATTTTTCTTTCTTCGTCTTTTAATGAAAGTAATCGCAAGGGTTTGTTTTCATTTAAGAGTGCTCGAGCTTTTGATAATAATTCTTTTTCTATAACGGCTTGTTTGTCGCCTGATTTTACCGCCTTTTGAATGCGGAACAAGGCTTTGTCAAGTGTGTCTAAATCTGCAAGTGCTAATTCAGTTTGAATGACTTCAATGTCATGTAAGGGATTGATTTTTCCTGCGACGTGAATGATATCATCGTTTTCAAAACAACGGACGACGTGGGCAATGGCATCGGTTTCTCTGATATGTGCAAGAAATTTATTTCCTTAACCTTCTCCTTGTGAGGCGCCAGCGACCAAGCCTGCAATATCTACAAATTCAATGGTGGTGGGTAAGATTCGCTGAGGATTAATAATGTTTGCGATTTTTGTTAATCGCTCGTCGGGGACAGCAACGATGCCTATGTTGGGATCAATTGTGCAGAAGGGATAATTAGCCGCTTCAATACCTGCTTGGGTTAAGGCATTAAATAAAGTAGATTTGCCTACATTAGGCAGACCGACAATGCCGCATTTAAATCCCATGTTCTTTACCTTCTGTGTGAAGTTGATTCATCGCGCGTTCCATTTCCCCAAGCAGAATGTGTGGTAACACAGCGATGCTTTCTTCTATGGCTGTTTTGATTTTTTGAAAATCAAGCTTATTGGGAGAGGAGAGGACGTAATCTATCATTTCTTCGCGGCTGCCAGGACGGCCAATGCCCAGACGTAGGCGATAAAAAAGAGGGGTCGTTAAGTGTTGGATAATGTCTTTTAATCCATTGTGGCCACCATGACCACCACCAAATTTTAATCGGGCAATGCCTGTTGGTAAATCCAATTCATCATGCACGATGAGTATTTCTGCAGGTTTAATACGGTAAAAGTGAGCAAGAGCATAAACAGCTTGCCCAGATAGATTCATGAAAGTGTTTGGAATGGCAAGATAAGAAGAATGTGAAGCATGATGCCAAGCTGTTATTTGTGTAGAAAATTTATTTTCTTTTTTTAAAAAAAGATTATTTTGTTCTGCAATCGTTGTGATAAACCACGCGCCAACATTATGACGTGTGGTTTCGTATTGTTTTCCAGGATTGCCTAAACCAATAATCAGTTTAATTGTGTGCCCCATTTATTTTTTGTCTTTTTTATCTTTTTCTTTATCTTTGCCGCCTTCAGCGGGGCTTGCTGTTTGTGTGCCAGCGGCAGGCTCTGTCGTTTGGTTGATGGCAGGTACGTCAGATGCAACAGGGGCAGCAGTGGGTTCTTCTTCTATTTCAATGCGAGGTTCGTGGATGCTTAGCACCATTTTGTCATCATGATGTCCATGTGTCAGGTCGGCTAATTCTACATTGAGAGGTAATTTCAATTGTGAAAGATGAATTGATTCATCTAATTGTAAATTTGAAATGTCTACTTCAATGTATTCAGGTAAATCTTTCGGGAAACATAAAACTTCAACGCTACTGATGTGGTGGGAGATAACACCTACGCCGTCTTTTGCGCCGGGGGCGATTTCTTCACCGATGAAGTGCAAAGGAATCATCATGCGAATTTTTTCTTTACCTGTGATGCGAAGAAAATCCATATGATGGATGTAGGGTTTGTAAGGGTGGCGTTGAACTGCTTTTAAGACGACATCTTGTTTTTTACCTTCAATGTCTAGCGTTAAAATATGAGAGTAAAAGGCTTCATTTGTGAGGGCTTTGAGTACTTGATGATGATTTAATATAAGAGGAAGAGGGGTTTCTTCTGCGCCGTATAAAATAGCAGGAATTTTTGAAATATCACGTCGTAAACGACGGCTGGCACCTTTTCCTAACTCAGTGCGTAAATTGGCGATTAATTCAAAATTGATTTTGGCCATGGGAAACTCCTCGATTGTTTTAGGGCGGTGAAAAACGGGCAATTCTAGCAGATTTAACAGGCTATTCAAACATAGAACTGACAGACGCTTCTTCGTGAACCCGACGGATGGCTTGTGCAAGGATGCCGCTCAATGTCAACTGACGGATTCGCTTGCAGTTTTTGGCGGCTTCGCTTAAGGGGATAGTGTCTGTCACCGTGATTTCATCGATGGCAGAATTTTCAATATTTTTAATGGCATCACCTGAAAAAACAGGATGGGTGCATTGTGCAATCACGCGAATTGCGCCATTTTTTTTAAGTGCTTCTGCCGCCAAACAAAGTGTGCCTGCCGTGTCGACGATATCATCTGCAATCAAGCAAGTCCTGTCTTTTACATCCCCGATGATATTCATAACTTCAGCACGATTGGGCGCAGGGCGACGTTTGTCGATGATTGCCAACTCCGCATCATCCAGACGTTTTGCAATGGCGCGTGCCCTGACAACACCACCGACATCGGGAGAGACAACCACAAGATTGTCGATTTTTTTACTGCGCATGTCGTCTAAAAAAATCGGTGTCGAATAAATGTTGTCGACAGGCATATAAAAAAAACCTTGGATTTGATCAGAATGTAAATCCACCGTCAGTAAACGGCTAAAACCCACCGAGGCAAGCATGTCTGCAACTATTTTTGCTGTGATAGGGACACGCGCAGAGCGTACTCTACGATCTTGTCTGGCATAACCAAAATAAGGCATGACGGCCGTGAGTCGTGTTGCAGAAGCACGACGTAATGCATCAGCCATGATGATGAGTTCCATTAAATTGTCGTTTGTGGGTGAGCAAGTCGGTTGTAAAACAAAAATATTTTTTCCGCGTACGTTTTCTAGAATTTCAACCATGACTTCACCATCGCTGAAACGTCCGACAGTGGCTTTGCCTAAAGGTAATTTAAGATGTTCAGTGACTTTCTGGGCTAAAGAGAGGTTGGCGTTGCCTGTAAAGATCATCATGTTTGACATGAGTTATACCTTGAAAAAAATCTATTGGCTGGGGTGCTAGGATTCGAACCTAGGTATGCGGAGATCAAAACCCCGTGCCTTACCGCTTGGCGACACCCCATCTCTAATGAATTGCCTTTTTGTATTCCTTGTAATTCGCGCCAACTATTCTGAGGGGAGAATATAATGATGTCAATCAGCCCAGTTATCAATTTTTATCTTTATTTTTATATTTTTAGAAAGAGAGGTAATCGATATTGTTTGAGGTAAGCTATTGTTTCCTACGATTACGGTGCGTTCATACTTCACATCCCAAGCAGTGTGTGATTTTGATAAGCCTTGGATCCAAAAATAAAGTTGTGAAACTGGCAGTTCCCAGCCCGTTGTTTGTTTTAATAATTTTTCTGGTGTTTTGGCTGTGTGTAAGTGATTGTGTTGATCAAGTAGCCAGACGCCTTGGGGTGAACCGCATAAACGTTGGTGATAACTTCCTAAAGGTCCAAAAAAGTCTATGGTATAATTTCGCCCCTGCTGTTGCCACACAAAACGGGCTTGAGTGTTTTGTTGTGAGGTGTGAATCGCAATGCTTCCCCGTGCAGTCCAGGCTTTTAAAGGTTTTGAAATAAATGGTTTTTCAAGGACATAGGGTGAGGGTTGCAAGTGGGTACAAGCAGAGATAAAGACGAGTAAAAATAGGAAAAGGTTTTTCATATGTTAATTGCCTGTGGCATAAATCATCATTCTGCGCCCTTATTATTGCGTGAACGCGTTGCTTTGGATAAGCAACATTTTCGTGATTCACTTCAGAATTTGAAACAACAACCTCATATTGAAGAAGCGGCTATTTTGTCAACGTGTCATCGTACGGAAATATACTGTAAATCGCAAACGGAAAACTCAGTGATATCGTGGTTATTACAATGGCGTGGTGTCAGCTGGGAAGATATCAAGCCCTATCTTTATGTTCATAAGAATACTGCCGTTGTAAAGCATTTATTGCGTGTGGCCAGTGGTGTGGATTCTATGGTGGTGGGAGAGCCTCAGATTTTTGGGCAAATTAAACAAGCGTTTTCAACAGCTCAAAGTGAAGGGACTTTGGGTAAACATCTTCATCAGTTATTTCAATATACGTTTGCAAGCACAAAACAAATTCGCACACAAACGGCGATCGGTCAACACCCCGTTTCTTTTGCCTATGCTATTTTTGTATTGGCCAAACGGATTTTTGAAGATATTCAACAAAAAACAATTTTATTAATTGGTTCAGGCGAAATGATTGAGATGATAGCCCGCTATTTTCATCATCAAGGTGTTTCAAAGTTAATGATCGTGAACCGTACTGAAGAAAAAGCACAACGGCTTGCACAATGTTTCGGTGCAAAAGCCATGGGCTTAGATTGTTTAGAAGAAAAGATAGGTGAAGCAGATGTGGTGGTTTCTGCGCTTTCAAGCTCTTTGCCTTTAATAGGAAAAGGTTTGTTAGAGCGAACAACAAAAAAAAGAAAACGTCGTCCGCAATTATTGGTTGATTTGGGCTTGCCACGAAACATGGAGCCTGAAATTGCGGATTTGGAGGACGCTTATCTTTATTGTCTGGATGATTTAAAACAAATCATTAAAACAGGATTACAGCATCGTCAAAAGGCAGCGCAGCATGCGGAAAGTTTAATTGAAGATTATACCCAGGAATTTACTCGTCTTTCGCGCGAAAAAGAAATTTCAAAATTAATTTATTCATTGCGTCATAAAACAGAAAAAACACGAGACGAAGAAATAGAAAAAGCCCTGCTCCTTTTAGAAAAAGGAGAAAATCCAAAGTATGCCTTGACGCATTTTGCGCGTATATTAACGCAAAAGTGGATGCATTTGCCTACGGTGAAATTGCATCAAGCTGCCAGCGAAGGGCGCTTTGAAATATTGCAGGCGATGAAATACGTTTTTGAGCTGATGGATGAAAAGATATGATCCGAGATGTATTACAAAATCGTTTAGTTTCTTTGGTTGAACGACATGAAGAAATTCGTGCATTATTGTCTGACGAAAAAACGATTAAAGAACAAAATCGATTTAGGGATTTATCAAAAGAGTATGCGCAACTTGAGCCGCTCGTGAATTGTTATCAAGACTATCAAAAAACGCAAAAAACAATGAATGTAACAGAAAGTATGTTAAAGGAAAGTGATGAAACGCTGCGAACCTTGGCAGAAGAAGAAATGCAAATATTAAAGAAAAAAATTACTGCATTGGAAGAACAATTACAATATCTTTTATTACCTCAAGATCCCAATGATTCACATAATATATTTTTAGAAATTCGTGCGGCAGCGGGCGGGGATGAGTCTTCAATTTTTTCTGGGGATTTGTTTCGAATGTATGTGAAGTATGCACAATCCAAACATTGGCAAGTAGAAGTGATTCATGAAAATCCGGGTGAGCAAGGCGGTTATAAAATTATAGTTGCGCGTGTTAGTGGACAGAATGTTTATTCGAATTTGAAATTTGAGTCAGGTGCTCATCGCGTACAGCGCGTGCCTGAAACTGAAAATCAGGGGCGTGTTCATACGTCCACATGCACGGTGGCTATTTTGCCTGAAGTGGAAGAGATTGATGAAGTCATTGTGAATCCTGTAGATTTAAAGATAGATACGTTTCGTGCTTCGGGGGCGGGGGGCCAGCACGTGAATAAAACAGATTCTGCTATTCGTATTACGCATTTGCCTTCTGGTGTTGTTGTAGAGTGTCAAGATGAGCGATCGCAACATAAAAATCGTGCGCGTGCCATGTCATTATTACAATCAAAATTATTGGATAGGGAGGTAACTCGTCAGCGTCAAGCCCAAGCGCAGACACGAAAAAGTTTGGTGGGAACAGGCGAGCGGTCTGAACGGATTCGTACCTATAATTTTCCGCAAGGGCGTTTAACGGATCATCGAATTAATTTAACAATTTATAAATTAGTAGAAGTAATGGAAGGTGAATTAACGCAAGTGATTGAGCCTTTGAGACGAGAATATCAATCAGAATTATTATCTACTTTGGAGAAGTGATCATTGAAAAATATTTCCACTATGTTACAAGAGGCGGTGCGTTCATTGACCTTGCATTCGGACACCCCTTATTTAGATGCAAGTCTATTGCTTGCTGAAGTTTTAAACATGGATCGTTTAAGTTTATTGGTTTCCCAAGCAAAACAGCTTTCATCAAAAGAAATGACACGCTTCAAACAAATTATTAAGCTACGCGCGAAAGGGATGCCTGTGGCGTATTTAACGGGAAGAAAAGCCTTTTGGTCCTTAGATTTAAAAGTTAATTTAGACACCCTCATCCCCCGTCCTGAAACTGAAGTTTTGGTAGAAGCTGCCTTGGGTTTATTTTCCAATAAAGATGCGATTGTTGTTGCAGACCTGGGAACAGGTTCAGGCGCTATTGCTTTGGCTTTAGCCTTAGAGCGTCCTGCCTGGAAAATCACGGGCGTTGATATCTCGCAAGCGGCTTTGGAAATTGCCTCTCAAAATGCATTGGCGCATGGTATTCAAAACGTTCTTTTTAAGAAAAGCAATTGGTTTGGTAAATTAAAGGCAGAGCGTTTTGATTTAATTGTCAGTAACCCGCCTTATCTTTCTGAAAAAGATCCTTATCTTAATACAGATATACGTTATGAACCCCGAGATGCCCTGGTGTCAGGTAAAAGTGGCTTAGAGTCTATAACGCGGCTAATTTTGCAATCGAAAAAGCATCTCAATGCGGGGGGGTGGTTGATACTGGAGCATGGTTATCAGCAAGGGCCCATGGTACGTGATATTTTTGAATCGCAGGATTATTTGAATATCTACTCCCTTGATGATTTATCCAATCAAGAACGGGTTAGTCTGGCACAGATTTCTTGACAATCCTTATTGAGCTATAGAAGATGTACAGCATCATTTTGAGTAACCAGGAGATATAACTATGTCAGCGAAAGCAAAAAATCGAGTGAAGGCGAAAGCTAAAAAGAAGGGTGTTGTGAAAAAAGTGAAAGTTTTAAAAAAATCTGTAAAATCCAAACCAGCTAGCGCTAAAAAGAAAATAAAACCCGTTCAAAAGTCATTAAAAAAATCAACCGCCAAGAAAAAAACTTTAGTCGTGAAGAAATTACCGAAGAAAAAAATTATCGCCAAGACGTTTCCTAAAAAAACAGTAAAAGCAGCGGGAAAACCGGTCGTTAAAAAAGTTCAGAAAAGTAATGTAACGCTGATGACGGATTTTGTAAAAGAACAAAATAAAAAAACACAGAAAAGTAAAGAGAAAGTAAAATCAAAAGCTCCAAAAACACCGAAGGCATTGAGTGCAGAGCTCAGCATGGTTGGCTTAAAGCCTTATGATCAACAGCCGGATGAAGAATACATGAATGAATCGCAGCAAGAGCATTTCTCTCGCATGCTGGGTCAATGGAAACAAGAGTTGATGCAGGAAGTGGATCGTACTGTCCATCACATGCAAGATGAAGCGGCTAACTTTCCTGATCCCAATGACCGTGCAACGCAAGAAGAAGAATTTAGTTTAGAACTCAGAGCGCGTGACAGGGAGCGCAAGTTAATTAAAAAAATTGAAGAAGCACTTGCCAAGATCGAGCAAGGAGAATATGGCTATTGTGAAGGTTGTGGTATTGAGATTGGCGTTCGTCGTCTTGAGGCGCGTCCCACAGCGACATTGTGTATTGATTGTAAAACCTTAGATGAAATTAAAGAACGTCAAATGGGTAATGTTTAAATGCATCTTCCAAGCTATATTCGTGATGTACAAACCAAAGCAAGTTGTCTTTACACGCGGCAAGACATCGAAGTTGCTTTGGATAAAATGGCAAAAGCGATGCACGCAAGGCTTGCAGATCAAAATCCTATTTTTTTGTGTGTGATGATAGGAGGTTTGATCCCCACGGGTAATTTGCTTCCGCGATTGGATTTTCCTTTGGAATTGGATTATATCCACGCGACGCGTTATGGCGGTCAAATACGGGGAGGCGAGCTCCAATGGCTTGTGAAGCCGCGTTGTAATTTGCAAGACAGGGTTGTATTGATCATTGATGACATACTAGATGGCGGAATAACCTTGCATGAAATTGTAAAATACTGTCGTAGTCAGGGTGCAAAAGAAGTATTAACGGCTGTTTTATTAGATAAAAAAGAAGAGCGCTTACCCGAAGGTTTATCGCATGCGGATTTCACGGGTTTAAGCACGCAAGGTGGTTTTGTGTTTGGCTATGGGATGGATTACAAAGAATATTTAAGAAATGCCCCCGGTATTTATGTTGTTGCACCTGAGCATCAGTAGCTCCTTTTGTGGCCTGTAACTTGCTGTGCGAATTACAGGTAATAAGCTCTAACCAGGAAAAAAGGGTAGGGACAATATGGAAATGATCCAATTTATCAATGTCAGTAAGCGTTATGATTCAGGTTATGAAGCGCTGAGCCAGCTTAGTTTTTCTGTTCAAAAGGGCGAGCTTGTATTTCTGACGGGCCACTCAGGGGCAGGCAAAACCACGATCATCAAATTAATTGCGATGTTAGAGCGTCCCACGCAGGGACAAGTTATCTTTAATCAAACGAATTTAAATCAATATAATGATCGAACCATTTTAAAATTACGTCAGCAAATGGGGATTATTTTTCAGAATCCACATTTATTAAGTGATCGTAATGTATTTGAAAATGTTGCATTACCGTTATATATCACGGGTTTTAATTATAAAGAAATTCCAAAGCGTGTGCGTGCGGCCTTAGACAAAGTAGGTTTATTGCGAAAAGAGAAAATGCTGCCGGCGGCATTATCGGCGGGGGAGCAACAGCGTGTGAGCATTGCAAGGGCGATTGTGAACAGGCCGATTGCTTTATTAGCGGATGAGCCCACGGGTAATTTGGATCCAGACCTTGCCAAAGACATCATGAGTTTGTTTCAGCAATTTCATCAAGTGGGTGTTACTTTATTGGTGGCAAGCCATGATCTAGCGCTTATTGCAAAACTACCTCATCGCATTATTTCATTGCAACGCGGACGATTGAAACGAGAACAAGAGCAAGAAGCATTTACGGTCTAAATATGGTTGAGATGAAAACAAGATATAAATGTAGCGAAATTCAGGGAATGGAGAGCAAGGAGTGAGTTCATGAAAGAAATCCCTTTTTATTTACGTGCGCATCGTTATGCGTCAAGACAAGCCTTTCGGTATTTAAGATCCGGCTGGTTGGGCAGTCTTATCACACTCTGGGTTATCGCCATTACTTTGTCGCTTCCTTGGGGATTGTTATTGATTTCACGCTATGCGCATACGATTTTTGATCAATGGAATCACCAAGCGCAAATTGTTTTATATTTAAAACCCAATCTTTCTCAAAAAATAATTTATGATTTAAAAACAAAATTAGAAACCAACTCAAAGATCAGTGCTGTTAATTACATTTCGCCTGAAATGGGTTTGGCGCGACTTGAACGACGTGAAGGTTTTAAAGAAGCCATTGCGCAACTAGATGAAAACCCTTTGCCGCCGGTATTAGAAATAGAGCCCAACTCAAATTTATCGCCGCAAGAAATTGAAGTATTAGCGGAGCAATTGCGGCAAATCCCTGTGATTGATCAAGATCAATTAAATATAAATTCTGTAAAGCAATTATATACCGTGCTCACAATTGCAAAACGATTTATTGCGACACTGGCGATCTTATTGAGTGCCGCGGTCATGTTAATTGTGGGTAATACCTTGAGATTAATTATATTAGAGCGAACAGAAGAAATTCACGTCATGAAATTGGTGGGCGCAAGTCAAGCTTACACGCGACGACCTTATTTATATATTGGTTTGATTTTAGGAATATTCGGAGGTGTGTTGGCGTGGAGTTTAACTTTTTTATTTTTTTCGTATCTCGATTTTTCGTTAAAACAACTCAATCATTTTAATATAGAGAGTGTGCCTGCATTGCAAGCTAATTTTTTCGAATCTTTTTTATTTTTATCCTCTTGTGCTTTTCTAGGATGGTTTGCCGCCATGGTGGCTTCACAACGCTATTTAAAGCAATAAAACCTTAAGCGAAGATTAAAATACTTATAATTTTCAATTATTAGTTTATTTTAAGATAAATCATCTGATCATTTTATTAAAACCTTCCGTTTTTGAAATTATTTTTCTTTGAGCTATGCTTTTGATGTAAGTAAAAGAAAGATTTTCTTATTTCTATTTGGATGTGTTTGAGGAGGGTAAGCAAATGGGTAAAGATCGTTATCGAGGTTTTGAAGATGAAAAGACGGACGATGAAGTTAGCCGAATGTTTGAACGTGAAGGACGCGCTGAACAAGAATCGAAAAAATCAGTAGGACAACCAAAAAATCCAAAGCATCTGCAACAGCAAGCTGCGAAGGAAGAAAAATATTTTCCTCCCGCTGTTGCAAAGCATGATGCGAAAAAAGAAGTTTGGCGTGAAAGAAATGAACAAATAGCAGCAGGACAAGCTGAAGTAGGCAAGCAACGAGCGGAAGGACAAGAACGCCAGGAATATAAACAAGAGCATCATTATGAAGATTCACACTCTAAAAAGCAGGGCCCACGTGCTACTTTTTTAAAGAAATAAGAGCATGAGGATTGATTGTTAATAAAAATTAACGGGGCTATTTGTATAGCCCCTTATTTTAAAAACAAAGGAGGGTAGTAATATGGCTAGGGAAATTAAAAAAGAAAGTGAACAAGAACAAGCTTTAAAGCAAGAGTCGATGCAACCACACAAGCACATGCGTGAGATGGATGAAAAATTAGTAGGATTCGCAGCAGAAAAAAAGAAGACTGTTCATGGAAACTTTGCAAAACGACTGAAGTCTGAGGAACAAAGATGGAGTGATGAAGAAAATCAGAGATCTACTCCTAAATTAAAATAGTAAAAATTTCTGAAGCTGGAGGCGTGAGTTTTTTGATAGTGGAATGAAAACAGGAGGGTGTTGTTATGGGTAAAAACAAATATTTATTGAAAGAACAAAATGTGGAAGCGAGCCAAGAAGCGGATGCTTCAGTTAGTAGCGTGCGTCAAGAAAAATTTACTGCTCTTACCAGCAGATTTAAAGTTAAGCCTACAGAGACAGAGATAAGAAAAACTAAAGCCGAAGACGAAGGTGGCTGGGCTAATTTTGAGGAATATAATAAATCTTTAGCAGAAAGCGCGTCATCAAAAAGACCCGCTAGTCCGCCCAGAGCTAGGCAAGCTGCGCGAGGTCTTGAAGACACTGAAGAGCTTGAAGTGACGTTTAAACCACAAGAAAGACCGAAACAATAATAGTAATTCCCTCCTTCCACTCGCCTTCGCAAAGAACGACGGCGAGGCCCTTCTCCCTTAATACGTGGAGAAGGAAGGATGGGGGTTAAACCTCAAAAATTTTCAATTTTGAATCCACAATAAAGTTTTGAGTAATGGTGGCTATGGGTGGGCTCGAACCACCGACCTCAGCATTATGAGTGCCGCGCTCTAACCAGCTGAGCTACATAGCCAAGATTGTCACTGTAACTTCGCTTCGTTACAGGCTACACATGATTACAGATGAGGGGCTATTTTTAAATGTTCCTTCCTTGAAGTCAACTAGGTGTGTCTCTAAAGGTTTTTTCGCATCTAGAAAACCTTTAGAGACACGCCCTAATTATTTTTTGAAATGAGCAAGATAATTAATGTTTAAATTGTTTGATAAGCTAGCTTGGCTCATGAGAGGGTTGTAGTGTACGCCTGCCAGATTACACAGGGAAAGTTGGTGTTGTTGAGCAAAGTTTTGAAGTTCAGAAGGTCGAATAAATTGACTGTAAGTGTGTGTGCCTCGAGGTATTAAATTTAAAATATATTCTGCGCCCAGTACGGCGAAGAAAAAAGACTGCGGTGTGCGGTTGAGGGTAGAAAAAAAAAGAGAACCGCCAGGCTTTATTAATTGACTGCAAGATTTCATCAATGAATCGACATCAGGGATATGTTCCAATAATTCCATGCAAGTAATAATATCAAAATAATTTACATACTTTTTTGCAATTTCTTCCGTTGTTGTTTCTTGATAATCAATGATGAGCTCGGCAGCATGAGCATGTTCTTTTGCAATTTGTAACACATCTGTGGCCATATCGATGCCTGTGACCTCTGCCCCGTTTTTTGAAAGTACCTCCGCTAGAATACCGCCACCACAACCTATGTCTAAAATTCTTTTTCCTTTTAAAGCAGTATGTTTTTTTATAAATTCAAATCGGCAGGGATTAATGATGTGAAGGGGTCTAGAAGCCCCTTTAGGATCCCACCATGTTTGTGCGAGATCATTGAATTTTTTAATTTCACTGTCGTTGTAATTCATGGTGAAATAAA
>MGYM01000051.1:12604-16137 GCA_001801745.1 Gammaproteobacteria bacterium RIFCSPLOWO2_02_FULL_38_11 | reverse complement strand
GCACTTCAATGGCGTTTTTTCGTCGATCTTTTTCAATCCTTTCATTTTGTGCTAATTCCAGTATGCCAACAAAAAAATATAGATCCTCAAGATAAGCTTGATTTGCCGTTGCTTGAGAATTTACAAATTTTTCGAATAAATGTTTTCCATCTAAACTGTGTTTGAAAACGCTGGTTTTTATTTTTTTTAAATAGGTGAGGATGATTTTTTTAAATTGGAAACCATTGGTGCTTTTTAAGAAAATATTTAAATCATCTCCGTTTTTAGGGAAGGGGATGGGCGTGTTTGAGGTTTTATCTTGTGATGTTAAAAATTTTTTTGTAAAACCATTAAAATAAAAATCTGCTGAAGAAGGGGGCATAAACTGTTCCTGATCATGTTTACTTGTTGGATAGTTTTGTTACCTGTGATTTCGATATCTTTTCTGGGAAGGAAAACCTTGGTGAGGGACGGGTGGGCGTTCATTCTCAGATGATTGCGAATGAAGATCAAGTGATGGAGGCTCTTGATTTTGTGCGGGCTCGCTAAGGGGTCGTTTTCGGGGGTCCGGGGGTTGAAATGAAGCTATCGTTTTTAATGAGGGTGAGAGATTGTTTGGGATTTGTGTTGTGGAAGAGGAAGAAGAACTAGCGTTATCTGCTGTTTGTAATGGTGTTGCTGAAGAGGTTGGAAGAGCCGCTATTTTCTCCAGAAGCTTTTTTTCTTGTTGCCTGCATAAGTCGAGGAATTGTGATCTAACTGCTTGCTCATCGCCATTCAGTAGAGCGATGTCTTTTAATGTTGTTGCTGCTTTTTGATATTCCTGTTTTTTTATTTCTAATTGAGATAATAATTCTTGTAATTTTTTTGCGAGTTCTTGATTTGCTTGTGTATAGCCTGCTAGTTTTTCAAATTTCATCGCGAGTTCTTCATTCTGTGCCTGACTATAGTGGTGGGTAAGTGTTGCTTCTTTAGAAAACGCTATCTGACTTTGACATAATGCGAGCTGGAAGACTGGATTGCGCGCCATGCTCTTGTTGTCAGCATTCTCTTTTACTAGAGAAAGTTCGGTTTTTTTATGTTGTAGGGCTCTGGTTGACTCAACTAATGATATTTGTGCTGTTGTAAGATCAAAATTTTGAGGATCTTCCGTTATTGCTGATAATAGATTGCTTGTATGAACTAAAGATAGGTTCACACGTTCTTGGTTTCTTTTTTCTTTTTCCCAAAAAGCGGCTCCTTGGAAAACTTCGGGAGAGTGCTGAGAGAACTTTCGGTTGAACTCTCTGTAGGCTTCGGTCTTTTTTGTGTTATTAGCTGATAACAGCTCTAGCAGTCGTGGGTTCTGCATTAAACTCAAGCCGCGTGTTACAGTAGGTGATGATTGTTCTGCTGCGCCTATAAAGAGAATCAACATATCACGATGACAGTTATCATTCTCCAAGCATGTCGTTAGATGTGTTTCAAGGTAAGAAATATATTTTTCTGCAATGTCGGGTATTTCTCTTAGGATGTTTTTGATCTCATCGATAGAGCATCTTTTTATTTCTCTTTCTATGAATTTTATGAACTCTACAATATCTTTGGCAGTTTCATGGGAATTTTTTTGACGTGGTTTAATCTTTTCTAATTTTGTTAAGTATTGCTTTTTGAAGTCATTGAGGTTCATGGTCTTTATATTATTTTGAAAATGAGCGAGCATTTTAATATAAAAATAAAAAAAATCAAAAAATATATTCGTTTTAGATGTATCTAAGTGGATTTATTTTCAGTTCAGGGTGCTTAGCGCTTCAGATAATGTTTGTACGGAAATAATTTCAAGGCCGGGGATTTTATTTCGCGGTGCATTGTTTTTAGGGATGATCGCTTTTTTGAATCCGTGTTTTTGTGCTTCTTGCAAACGTTCTTGTCCGCTTTGGACAGGGCGAATTTCACCTGCCAAGCCTATTTCACCAAATGCCATTAACTCTGCAGGCAAAGGTTTGTTACGTAAACTTGAAAGAATCGCTAATAAAATCGGGAGATCTGCCGCAGTTTCAGAAACTTTGACGCCGCCAACCGCGTTGACAAAAACATCTTGATCGTAGGTGACAATGCCGCCGTGTCGGTGTAATACCGCCAGTAACATGGCAAGACGATTTTGCTCAAGTCCCACGGTGACACGACGCGGATTGGCAAGATGGCTTTCGTCTACCAGCGCTTGAATTTCAACAAGCAGAGGACGGCTGCCTTCCCAGGTGGACATGACAATATTGCCAGGGTTATGTTCGCGTTGATGCGAAAGAAAAATCGCAGAAGGGTTGCTGATGGTTCGCAAACCTTTGTCTGTCATTGCAAAAATTCCTAATTCATTGACAGCGCCAAATCGATTTTTGATCGCGCGAATAATGCGATAACGATGATCACGTTCACCCTCAAAATATAAAACGGTGTCAACCATGTGTTCTAATACGCGTGGGCCCGCGATGGTGCCTTCTTTTGTCACATGACCTATTAGAAATAAGGCTGTGCCTGTTTGTTTTGCGTAACGTACGAGTTGTGCGGCGCTTTCACGTACTTGGCTGACGGCGCCCGGTGCAGATTGTACTGTTTGCGTATACATCGTTTGAATGGAATCAATGGCGAGAATGGTGGGGCGACTTTCCCCTGCAAGTGCAAGAATTTTTTCAATATGTGTTTCAGGAAATAATTTTAATTTATCTTCAGATAAACCGAGGCGACGTGCACGCATCGCGACTTGTTGTAATGATTCTTCACCCGTGACATATAAACTTTCTTGATATTGGCTTAGAGAACATAAGGTTTGTAATAAGAGGGTTGATTTTCCAATACCAGGATCTCCACCAATTAATACCACTGAGCCTGGGACTAAGCCGCCGCCCAAAGCGCGATCCAATTCAGGCAAACCTGTTAATAAACGTGAATCTTGTTTTACATTTACTTCAGAAAGCACAACAGACTGTGTTGCAGTTTCGCCGCTATAGTTGACATAGCGAGGGGGAGCGGTGGAAATGACTTCTTCTTGGTAGGTGTTCCATGTGTTGCAATCAGGGCATTGGCCTAACCACTTGGGGGATTGAGCAGCGCAAATCGAACAAGTGTAAATGGTTTTGGTTTTGCTGCGTGAGGTGGTGGTCATTTACTTCCTTGTCTCCGATCTTCTTCCACGCTTTGCGTGGAAGAAGTCTAATGAAGATTATTGAATTACTTTCCAACTTCCATCCGCTTGTCGGCAAGCAGTTCCATACACTTCACGTTTTTTCCCGCCGATGATAGCAGTGGTTGTGAATTCACGGCAAGGCTGGTTGCCACCATCGTATTCACGATAATAGGTTTTTGTGGGTGTGACACGGTAAGTTGCGTCTGTATCAGGGTTGGTCCAAGAGGTTGTTTTGTTAGTTGGCGCAGATTCCAAGGTTTGATTCATCTTCATGCGATCGACTTCATCCATGCTTTGTCCTATTGCGCCTCCCAGCAAGGCGCCTACAATAGTGCCGCCAATGATGGCTGCGCCATGTCCTGAACCATGAACTTGATTACCCAGTACGCCGCCG
>MGYM01000051.1:11387-12595 GCA_001801745.1 Gammaproteobacteria bacterium RIFCSPLOWO2_02_FULL_38_11 | reverse complement strand
CCGGTGAGCATGCCGACATCTTGTTTATTCAAGGGGCCGCCTTGGGTGGTGCACGCGCAAAGGGTGAGTAAGGAACATAAGCTTAAAATGGGAAGGGAGTTTGTTTTCATTTACTGTCTCCAGAAGGTTAAAAAGGAACTTACTGTACTCGATCAGTTTCTTTTTTTCAATATTAAAAAAGTTAATTTTTTAAGGAATGAAGTGATGCATAAATTTAAAAAAATAAATTTTTTGTTATTTTTAGTTTTATTTTTAAAATGTGTTTTTGCAGATAATTTTGAGCTTGGTTCGAATTATTCAGTGTGTTTCACGCCCGATGAAAACTGTACCCAATTGATTTTAGATGCGATTGAATCTTCTGTCAGTGACATCAAAATTCAAGCTTATAGTTTTACTTCCCGCTCGATTGAGAATGCTTTATCGTCGGCAAAAGAGCGAGGCGTGAAAGTGCAAGTGATTTTAGATAAAAGTATTTTGTCTAATCCAGGCAATGCAGCTGAATTTTTTGCAAAACACCATATCCCTGTGTGGATTGATTATCATGTGGGAATTGCACATAACAAAGTGATGATTCTTGATGAGGCGCGTGTGATCACAGGGTCATTCAATTTTACGCGTGCAGCACAAATGCGTAATGCAGAAAATTTATTAATTATCGATGATGGTAATTTAGCTAAAAAATATTTGAATAATTGGCAGCGTCGACAAGATGTTTCAGAAGTTTATGCGTTTGTTCCTGAAGAAAAAATCACGGTACCGCCTGCTGTCAAACATATGGACTTTTTTGAATGGTCGCGACAGATGATAAAATGGTTTAGTGCTGCTTTTTAAAATTGGTACATGAAAATTCATGTTTGATATGCTGATTATCATTAAAAACAACAACTATGGTGTGGAATATCACGAAAAACAAGCTTATTGTCTGTCATTCGTTTTGCTTATTACAGGTTATTTTAGAAGCCTGCTTAATAAGGATGAATGAGCACATGGGGGAGCGTTTTGAAATCTTTATCTAGTGTTAGGATAGGGCAGTCTTCTTGTACTGCGAGTGAGTAGGCGAAGCAATCTCCTAAATTTAATGGAAACTTTATTCTTGCATTAGCTGCAATTTTAGATTGTTCAATATCGGGTGGAATAAATCGAATACCACTTTGAAAGAGGAGTTGTTCTTCTAGTTTATGAAATAATTGTGGCTGACGATCTTGGAG
>MGYM01000051.1:8369-11380 GCA_001801745.1 Gammaproteobacteria bacterium RIFCSPLOWO2_02_FULL_38_11 | reverse complement strand
AAAACTTCTGTTAAGTTGACTGTGCTCATCCGTAGTTCGCTGGCGTATGTATTCATTTGAGTAACAGCCCATGTACTGTGCTTCTCTTTGAAAAGGATTGCTAGGATAACAGAAGTATCAATAACCATCTTTTATTTCCATAAATCATTGTCGTTTTGGAATCTAGTTTTTCTTCTTACAGGGACTTGCGTTGCCAAGCCCAGCCATGTGGAAAAGTCATGAGGTTTTGTTAGCTGTGCTGTGCGCATTAAACATTCTTGGACCGCAATTCTGATGGCTTCTGCTTTTGTTTTTATGTGACGTAATCTCATGAATTTTGTTAGGTTTTGTTGAAAATGAAGTGTCATATGGATGTTGAGTTGGCCCATAATCGAATGTCTTGCCAGGATTCATATATACATTATATGTATATATGTGTTTTATGTCAAAATATTAATTTTAATAACGGTAAAGGTCTGACTTGTAAGGCCCCTCTATTTTTAAACCTAAATAATCCGCTTGTTTGGGCGTGAGTGAGGTAAGCTTAACACCCAGTTTGTCTAAATGTAGTCGTGCAACTTGTTCATCTAATAATTTTGGTAAGACATAAACACCAATGGGGTATTTTTCAGGATGTTGCCATAATTCTATTTGCGCCAGTACCTGATTGGTGAAAGAGGTGGACATAACAAAACTCGCATGTCCTGTTGCACAACCTAAATTCACTAAACGACCTTCAGCTAAAATAATTAAACGTTTTCCATCGGGGAAAATAACATGATCTACTTGGGGTTTGATGTTTTCCCAGTTGTATTGTTTTAATGAGGCAATATCAATTTCCGAATCAAAATGCCCAATGTTGCAAACGATCGCTTGGTTTTTCATTTGCTTCATGTGTTCGTGTGTCATCACGTGAATATTGCCTGTGGCACTGATGAAGATATCTGCTTTGTTAGCTGCCTCGTCCATGGTTACAACACGATAACCTTCCATCGCGGCTTGTAATGCACAAATAGGATCGATTTCAGTGATCCACACCGTTGCGCCTTGCCCACGTAAGGATTGTGCGCATCCCTTTCCGACATCACCATAACCTAAAATAACCGCAATTTTTCCCGCAATCATGACGTCCGTCGCGCGCTTTAAACCATCTAATAAAGATTCTCGACAACCGTATAAATTGTCAAATTTGGATTTAGTGACAGAGTCATTTACATTAAAGGCGGGAACTTTTAATAATTTTTTTTGATGCATTTCATATAAGCGGTGTACGCCCGTTGTTGTTTCTTCTGAAATACCCCGTACGTTTTTTAATAATTCAGGGTATCTTTCATGCATGATTTTAGTAAGATCGCCGCCGTCATCTAAGATCATATTAGGATGCCAGTCTGCTGGTCCGTGGATGGTTTGTTCAATACACCATTCATATTCTTTTTCTGTTTCGCCTTTCCAAGCAAAAACAGGGATGCCTCGCAGAGCTATCGCGGCAGCGGCGTGATCTTGTGTTGAGAAAATATTGCAGGAAGACCAGCGCACTTGGGCACCGAGTGCAATTAAGGTTTCAATGAGAACGGCTGTTTGAATAGTCATGTGTAAACAACCTGCAATGCGTGCGCCTTTCAAAGGTTTCTCTTGTGTGTATTGTTGACGTAGGGCCATCAAACCTGGCATTTCTGTTTCTGCAATCGCAATTTCTTTGCGTCCCCAAGTGGCAAGTTGTAAGTTTACAACTTTGTGATCTTGTTGTAGGTTTGCCGTGTTCATGCGCCTATCCTTTCTTTTAAGCCTGCGGCTTGTTGCAGTAATTTGGCTTTATCGGTTTTTTCCCAAGTGAAAGTTGCTTCGTGTCGACCAAAGTGGCCATAGCTTGCAGTGGGTAGGTAAATGGGTCTTAATAAATCGAGCATGGTGATAATGCCGCCGGGGCGTAAATCAAAATGCGCTCGAATGAGGTTTACAATTTGTGAATGACTGATTTTCCCTGTTCCGAAAGTTTCAACAGAAATAGAAACAGGTTCGGCAACACCAATTGCGTAAGATACTTGAATTTCACAACGTGAAGCAATGCCTGCAGCGACGATGTTCTTTGCAACATAACGTGCTGCATAAGCAGCAGAACGATCTACTTTTGAAGGATCTTTCCCCGAGTAACAACCGCCACCGTGCCGTGCCATACCGCCATAACTGTCGACAATGATTTTTCGGCCTGTTAAACCGCAGTCACCTAAAGGTCCGCCAATGACAAAACGTCCCGTGGGGTTAACAAGAAATTTTGTGTCTTTTGAAATCCAAACGGGGGGTAAGACAGGTTTGATGATTTCTTCAATTACAGCTTCTATCAATGTTGCTTGTGTGATATCAGAATGATGTTGTGTGGAAAGTACGACTGTGTCAATTCCCACGGGGACATGGTTTTTATACTGTAATGTGACTTGGCTTTTTGCATCTGGACGTAACCAAGGGAGGTTGCCATGTTTTCTTACCTCGGCTTGTTGCTTTACAAGACGGTGTGCAAGCGTGATGGGGGCAGGCATGAGTACATCGGTTTCATTGGAGGCATAACCAAACATCATGCCTTGATCGCCTGCGCCTTGTTCATGTCGTTCTGTTTCTCCAACACCTATCGCGATGTCTTGCGATTGTTTGCCAATGGCGGTGAGAATGGCACAGGATTCCCAATCAAAGCCCATGGCAGAACTGTTGTAACCGATGTCTTTAATGACATTTCTTGCGATTTTTTCAATGTCGACCCAAGCACTTGTTGTGATTTCACCAGCAATTAAAACAACCCCTGTTTTTACAAGTGTTTCGCAAGCAACGCGTGCGTGCGGATCTTGTGTTAGGATCGCGTCTAAAATGGCATCTGAAATTTGATCGGCGATTTTATCAGGGTGGCCTTCAGAAACAGATTCGGAAGTAAAAAGGGTGTCATGATCCATCAGTGCAATCTCCTTTGAGTTCTAAAAAATAGCTGTAATTCTACCTTATTTTGAATCGTTCGTCATTAGCTTGTAAGCACGAACGGAAGCTTA
>MGYM01000051.1:0-8363 GCA_001801745.1 Gammaproteobacteria bacterium RIFCSPLOWO2_02_FULL_38_11 | reverse complement strand
CTTCAAGATGTTGTAATTGAACCTCATCTGCATTTTCTAGATCAGCAATAGTAAGGCTTATTCGTAAAACTCGATGATAAGCGCGTGGAGACAATTGAAATCGTACAATCGCTTGATTTAATAATTTCTTAATTTTGTCTGAGAAAACAAAATAATGAATAATTTCTTTAGAAGAGAGTTGGCTATTTAATTTTTTCGCGCGTTCAAGTTGGTTTTCCCTGGCTTTTTTTACTTTCTCACGAATGAGGTCACTTGAATTGATATTATCTTTATTTTCGAATAATAACTCGTGCGGTGTGAGACGTGAAAGAGAAAAATGAAGATCAATGCGATCAAGTAAGGGGCCTGAAATACGCGTTTGATATTTTTTTATTTTTTCTTCTGTGCAACGACAGGCAATTTCATTATCCCCATAGTAACCACAAGGACAAGGGTTCATTGCTGCAATCAATTGAAATTTCGCAGGAAAATGCAAAGTATTTCCTGCTCGGGCAATCGAGATACAGCCGTTTTCTAAAGGTTCCCGTAGCGTGTCTAAGGTTTTAGAATTAAATTCTGAAAGTTCATCTAAAAATAAAACGCCGTGATGGGCAAGTGAAACTTCTCCTGGTATTGGCGGGTTATTGCCGCCGACCAGTGCAATATAAGAGGCTGTATGGTGGGGCATCCGAAAAGGTGCTTGCCGCCATGTGTGAATGGCGCGTTTGCTGTTTGTGAGCGAGTAAATTGCGGCAACTTCAATAGCCGCATCATTATTTAGAAGAGGAAGTAATCCTGGAAAGCATTGCGCAAGCATGGTTTTGCCTGTTCCCGGTGGACCTATCATTAACGCGCTGTGTCCTCCTGCAGCGGCGATGGTTAAGGCCCGTTTTGCTTGAGCATGACCTTTCACTTCATTTAACTCCATGAGGGCGGAGGGTAGGAGAAAAGAAGTGGCTGTATGTGCTTGTAGAAGTTCTTTTTCCTCAAGATGTGCGCAGACTTCGAGTAAATGTTTTGCGGGCAGTATCGTGAGAGTTTGATGCATGGCTGCTTCATCTGCGTTTTCAAAAGGAATAATTAATTTTTTCCCTGCATTGCCTGTTGCCAAGGCAAAAGGGAGGGTTCCTTGGATACGACGCAGTTCGCCAGACAAAGCGAGTTCGCCACCAAACTCATAATCTGAAAGCTGTGCTGCTTTGATTTGTCCTGAGGCAATTAAAATACTTAATGCGATGGCAAGATCAAATCGCCCGCCTTCTTTAGGAATGTTTGCAGGACCTAAGTTGATAGTGATAGCGCCGCGAGGAAAATAAAAATGAGAATTGATGAGGGCACTGCGTACGCGATCTTTGCTTTCTTTCACGCAGGTTTCAGGTAAACCGACGATAGAAAATCGTGGGTTTAAGCTGGGTGTTAGGTGTGCTTCAACAGAAACTAAAGGGGCTTGAAATCCTTGAAAGGCGCGACTAAAAAGCATGGCCAGAGACATAATTTTTATTATTCTTGTTTTTGTGTTGGGTATGTTACCTAGATTAATTTAAAAATTCAATTAATTTAGACAGCTTTTTTTCGACAGCCAAATACGCCGCTGAAGGATTAATTTCTGAAAAATCTTTCGCGAAATTTATTTTTTGTTCTGAAAGTGAAAATATTTTTGCAGAGTTTGAAAGACCGGAAACACCCAGGGTTAAGAGTATAGCGCCTGTTAATAATAATACGGCCACAACCAGTGTGCTTGAGTTAATTAAATTTGGCAGAATAACGGCACCTGTGACGAGAATAACAAATCCCATGAAAATACCGATGAGAAGGCTGATGCTGCCAAATAAAATAAGGAAAGCATAAAGGAAACGTTTGTTTTCTTGTGTTCGAAGCGAGTTGTGTAGTTCAATTGCTTCTTGAATTTTATCTTTTAATTCTTCGATTGATGTTTCCGTTTGATTTTTAAAAATGGGATAAAATATTTTGAAGTCATTTAACCAGGTATGTAACTGCGATTTGTTTTTATCTGTTTCTATTATTTTTTGTAATTCTAAGAACCTTGTGTTGATGGTCCCAGACAGTGTTGCCAGGGTAAATCCGTCGCTTTCGCGTGCCTCAATTTGGGTGAGATAACTCAGTTGGCATTCAAGTTTGCCCAGGGCGCGTGATGTGCGTAAAGCAAGTAAACGATGTTTGGGTAACAGATGTTTTTTTTTGATGCGTTGAATGGTTTCTTTGGCAGGAGACAATAAAGAAGTCATGAACGTTATTTCTTTTTAGATTTACGAACTGTTGAAGTTGAAAATGCAATGAGTCTGCTTTCTAATTTTTCGAGCTTCTCCCTTGTTTTTTGTAGAACGCGGCATTGAGTGTCAAATTCTTTTCGAGAAACAAGTTCTAATTTTTTGAGGCTGCTTTGCAGTAATAATTTAAGATTTTTTTCAAAATCATGACTTAATTCTTTGATACCGGGGGGAATCATGTTTATAATTTTGCGGCTGAGGTCATCCAGGGGGTGAGTGTGTTTTTTCATGCGTTGGATCCTTCCATAAGAACTGTTCGTAAAGGCAGTGTATTTCAACCTAATGTTGGCGTCAATTTTATATGAACCCTATTTTTGCTTCGCCTAAGTTTATCGCCAGTCTTGATATTGATGCGCAAAATTGTTTTACCCCTTTATGTCCGATGGAATTGCCTGTCGAAGAAGGACATTTGATTGTATCGGAATTAAATGCACAAGCTCAGTTTGCCAGTTTGAGATTAGGTTCTAAAGAAGCGCACAGTCCTTCTGCTGTTTGGGTGGCGTCTCTTGAAAAGCCCGTGTTGAGTCCTGTTATGGGCGGAGGAAGCAATGTTGATGTGCATTGGCCCTCCCATGCTGTGCCTGGCACATTAGGCTTTCAGTTATTAAAAGGCTTGCCTGCGGTGACTGACTATGATTTTTTTGTTTGGAAAGGTGTTGAATTAGATTTACATCCTTATGGATCATGTTTCCATGATCTCAATGAAAAACTTTCTACGGGCATGATTGAATTTTTAAAGCAACGACAGATCTTAAGCGTCATTGTAGGGGGGTTGGCGACAGATTACTGTGTCAAGGCAACCGTCTTGCAGTTACTCAAAGCGAAATTCAAAGTGATTTTAAATTTAGGGGCTTGTCGTGGTGTTGCAAAAGAAACAACAGCGAAAGCGATCGAAGAAATGAAAAATCAGGGCGTGTTATTTATTCAGTGTGCAAATGAAATGGTAACTGTTCATGGTGCCACGAACGCGCTTGGGTGGGTAATCTGAAATGAAAAACTCCTCGAAAAATGCTCATGTATTTTTGGATACACTGCGCTTTTTCTCGAAATTTTTCATTTCACCTTGCCTCACCCAAGCACGTTCACTTGAATTCGAATACAGGTCGTGAATGGTTACATGAAATGAGACAACATGGTTATTCACTCCTTACTGGATAATGATTTTTATAAATTTACGATGATGCAAGCGGTATTGCATCTTTTTCCTGCGGCGATGGTGGAGTATCGTTTTATTCTGCGTACGCCTGAGATTGATTTACGTCCTTTTATTTCTGTCATCAAAGAAAACATCGAGCATCTTTGTACGTTAAGATTAACGCAAGATGAGTTAATTTATTTAAAAACAATTCGATTTTTCAAATCTGACTTTATTGATTTTCTTCGATTATTTCAGCTCAACGCTGATTGTATTCATGTTTCCTCAGGCAACAATATTGAAATTATCATTCGCGGGCCTTGGTTGCATACTATTTTGTTTGAAGTGCCTGTATTGGCGATTCTCAATGAAGTTTATTATCGTCACATCAAAGCATCGGATTACCAAGAAGGAAGAAAAAGGCTGACAGAAAAAATTAAATTTGTAAAATCACAATTTCCCAAAAATGGATTTCGATTTTCAGAATATGGCACACGTCGTCGTTTTTCATTTCAGTGGCAATCTGAAGTTGTTGGGATATTAAAAGAAGAATTATCTGAACACTTATTGGGAACGAGCAATGTGTATTTTGCAAAACAATGGAATATACGGCCGCAAGGTACGATGGCGCATGAATTTATCCAAGCCCATCAAGCCTTAGGCCCGCGTTTGCAAGACAGCCAAAAGGCGGCTTTTGAAAATTGGGCCAAAGAATATAGAGGAGATCTCGGGATTGCCTTATCTGACACCTATGGTGTCAATGCTTTTTTGCGAGACTTTGATCTTTATTTTTGTAAATTGTTTGATGGCGCGCGGCATGATTCCGGCGATCCTTTTGTGTGGGGCGATAAAATCATTCATCATTATAAAAACAAAGGGATCGACCCCAAGACGAAAATATTAATTTTCAGTGATAAAATAAATTTTAATTTAGCGTTACAGATTTTTAATCGTTTTCAAGAGCAAACGCAGCTTGTGTTTGGTATTGGCACGAATCTGACGAATGACTTGGGGCATCAATCGATGCAAAATGTAATTAAAATGACGGAGTGTAACGGTCAGCCTGTTGCAAAGATCACAGATGAAGTTGAAAAAGCATTTTGTCATGATCTTTCTTATTTAACGTATTTAAAATCGGTGTTCAAAGTATGAAAATTCTTTCTTTTTTATTTTCTTTTATTTTTTTAGTGCCTGCTTTTGCTGTTGAAGATAATGTTGTTTTATTATCACCGCCCAAAGCCTTGCCTTCTTTTGAATTAAAGGATGTGAAAAATAAAAAATTCGATCAACATCAATTGCAAGCGCAGTGGTCTTTGTTATTTTTTGGTTTTACGCGTTGTCAAGTGATTTGTCCTAACACGATGACGATCTTAAAAAATGCGTATGAAATAATGGAGAAAAATAAAAAAACAATACCGCAAATTATTTTTATTTCGGTTGACAGTGCGCATGATACGCCGCAGACAACAGATCGTTATGCAAAAAGTTTTAATGCTCACTTCATGGGTTTGGCGGGGGGAGAAAAACAAATTCAATTGTTAACAAAAAGTTTAGGCGTGTTGTATATGAAGGTTAAACAAAACGAAGAAGAAACCATTGATCACAGTATTAATTTGTTTTTAGTTAATCCGCAAGGACAAGTCGCTGCTATTTTTTCTGCACCGTATGAATCTTCTATGCTTGCTAGAGAGATTGAAAAAATAATAAAGACTCAGTAACATCACGACACATTTTTCGCGTTTTTAGTAATTCTGAAAGGAAAGAGGCATGAGAATCCTGGTAGTTATTATTAGTTTTTTGATTTCTAGTATTGCTGTAGCGCAGGTAGAGAGAGCAAGTTTTATATTTGATAATCGAGATACCTCGAGCTATTTAAGTTATGGAACATGGATCTATTGTTCTACATCTGGTTATCTGCGAGATATTACGGGAGATGTAGGCTATGCTGCGCCGGGTGAATACCATGTTATTTCATATTTGACAGACAGTTTAATCATAAAAAAATCGCGGTTTTATCTTTACATGACGCAGGATTGTTCGGGGCCTGCCTTAACAAAATTTACATTTACCAATGGTTCCGTTGTAAATCTTGATCCTGTCGATAGCGGTCCTTATCATTTCACGGGTTTTGTCAATGGTGTGAAGATAACATGTAGAGATGGAAGTAAAAATTGCTAGTCATTTTTTTGAAAGTTTTTTATTTTGGAAATTTTTAAAATAGCTTTTTAAATTAAAAGGAGAGGAAAGATGAGAAATAAAATGATGATAGGGTTGTTGAGTGCAATGATGCCTGTGTTAGCGACAGCAGTTGAGGGTGCTAATATTATATTTGATAATCAAGAGACTTCCAGTTATTCAACGATTAGATTGCATATACGCACGGCGGGTGCGGGTGCTTGTTCAACACATCATTTGATTGGAGAAGTGACGGGTGATAAAGGCTATACTGAACCGGGTGAATACCATATTGTACCGCTTACGCCAGATATGTTGAAGCAACTATGCAAACAAGATAAAGGCAACTTCACATGTAAAGCTGATTTATACATGACGCAAGGCTGTGCTGGCTCTGCATTGGCAACAGTTGTCTTGCCTATTGGCTCAAACGCGATCATCACGCCTACTGATGCAGGCCCTTATCATTTCATCAGTCTTGTGAATGGTGTGAAGATGACTTGTTTGGATGGAAGTAAAAATTGTTAAAGACACTGGAGTTAGTGAAATTTTGTAAATAATTTTTTATTATCATTCTCTCTCTTTTTTTAAAGAGGGAGAGAATGATAATGTCTTATTAGTCGATATTCCACGTAAATTGCAGACCAAACACATCGGCTTGACTGATAACATCTCCTTGCACATTCACCGTTTCACTCTCAGGACTTGGATTTTCTGGATTCACTCCCACGGTTTGAGACGAATTGATCGGTGCTTTGATAATAAATAAATGTGTCCAACCTAGATCAAAGACAAATTTCTTATTTGGTTTAAATTGCCCGCCTACGGCCAAAGCGTAACGATCTGCATCGGGTGTTTGTATATAACGAAGTGTGGGGCTGCGTACGGGAGATTGATCGTAACCTAAGCCTGTGCGTAAGGTTGTCGTGGGAGATGTTTTATATTCAGTACCGACCGCCACATTCCATGTGTTACGAAAATCTTCTTGAATAAACACTTCGCCGTTGTTAATCGGATCAAGTGATTGAACGTCGATGACGGCCATGCCTTGTAATAAAAGCGATTTAATATAACTCCATTGTGTGTAAGTAGCAGAAGCGAGCAATCGCCATTGATCATTTACATCATATAATCCACTTAAGGTTGTGTTGGGCGGTAAATAAAGATTGGCAGAGAGATTATTTGATGTTTGTGTACCTCCCGTGCCGCCATTGGCTAATTTACCCGAAAATTTACTGGTTCCTTTCATGTGTTCAACAATTTTAGAATGGTAGGTTAAGCCAACTCTGCTTTTTGGTGTTATTTGATAAAGTCCACCGACGTGATAACCCCATCCCCAGCTATGTAAGCGATTATCACTGAGTGTGTCTGCATTGCTGAGTAAACTGTACCCTGCATATTGATCAAAGATGGCATTGGCATACACCGCGTCCAATCCGCCACCTAAAGAAAAATCATCAGTAATGCGGTAACCCAAGGTAGGATCGATGTCGATGGTTTGTAATGAAGTTTGTGTTGCGGCATAACGGATGAAGGTTTCTGTACTGTAATTTGTTTCAAGGCCATAAGGGACGTTCATGCCTAAGCCGAAACTTAAACGAGGCGTCAGAGGTTGTGTGTAATGTAAATTGGGAATCAAGCTCATGCCGCCAGCTTGTTCATCGTTGAGGGGCTGGGCGGTATTGTTATTGACAGTACTGACAGCGATAGCGCCATTAAAATTAACATCCGCAATGACGGGCACCAGGCTTGCAACAAATTGTTTGTTTCGAATGTAAGGTAAGCCTGCGGGATTATAATATTCTGTGCTTGCGTCGCTTGCATCGACTGCAGAACCTGCATGATAATCACCGACGCCCGCCCCATTTTGTTCCCACAATAAAAAACCACCGGCAAAAATGTTTGAGTGATAAAAAACAAAAGAAATAAAAAATAATTTTTTCCAGTTATTATTCATATTTATTGATCCTGTTTTTAAAAAAGGACTTGGATAGTAACACAAGCCTTTTTTTAGATTCAACACGGAGTAATGATCATGGATTCTTTTGTTGAGAAAAATTTTCGTTCTGCATTTGATAAAGAATTGATTTCGATTGTGGATTATGTTTTAAATTTCAAAATTGAAAGTGAAGAAGCGTATGAAACAGCAGGTTTATGTTTATTAGATAGTTTAGGGTGTGGGATCCTTGCCTTAAATTATCCTGCTTGCACGAAATTATTAGGTCCTGTTGTTCCAGAAACAATTGTGCCGCAAGGTGTTCGCGTGCCTGGTACGAACTATGTGTTGGATCCCCAGTTAGCTGCTTTTAATATAGGGACGATGATACGTTGGTTAGATTTCAATGACACGTGGTTGGCATCAGAATGGGGGCATCCGTCGGATAATTTAGGTGGTATCCTTGCAATTTCAGATTTTTTAAGCCAACGACAAAAAAAATTAGTCATACGCGATGTATTAAGCGCTCTGATTAAAGCGTATGAAATTCAAGGTATTTTCGCGCTTGAAAATAGTTTTAACCGCGTGGGATTAGATCATGTGATTTTAGTAAAACTTGCAACAACGGCTGTGGTGGCACAATTATTAGAATGCAATCGAGAACAAATTCTCAATGCTTTATCGTTGGTGTTCGTGGATGGACAAAGCTTAAGAACCTATCGTCACGCCCCTAACACAGGCACACGTAAATCCTGGGCGGCAGGTGATGCAACGCGCCGCGGCGTATTTCTGGCGATGCTTGCAAAAAAAGGAGAGATGGGTTACCCCCGTGCCTTGTTAGGGGCGTGAC
>MGYM01000050.1 GCA_001801745.1 Gammaproteobacteria bacterium RIFCSPLOWO2_02_FULL_38_11 | reverse complement strand
AATCATCAATAAAACTGTCGTCATCACGGGAGGCGCTTCAGGATTAGGTGCTGCTTGTGCGTATCAATTGAGTTTGTCCGGCGCAAAAATCGCTATCCTAGATACGCAAATAGAATTAGCACAGAAGATAGCAAAAGAAACACGAGGCTTAGCATTTTCTTGCGATGTTACACAACCCAGCGAAATAGAAAAAGCATTTTCTGAAATTCAAAGTCAATTGGGTGAAGCCCGTATCATCATTAACTGCGCGGGCATTGCACCGGCTAAACGCTTGGTAGGACGCGACGGCCCTCTCCCTACAGAAGTTTTCACTAAGACCATCCAAATTAATTTGATCGGCACATTTAACGTCATGCGCGAAGCAGCACAACGCATGTCAACTTTTCCTTGGTCTGACAAATCACAATCCTGTGGCGTTATCATCAATACAGCATCGATAGCTGCTTTTGATGGTCAAATTGGTCAAGTACCTTATAGTGCATCGAAAGGCGGCGTTGCCGCCATGACCTTACCTGCGGCGCGTGAATTAGCGCAATTTGGCATTCGTGTCGTTGCGATTGCCCCCGGGATTTTTGCCACACCGATGTTATTATCCATGCCGCAACAAGTACAAGACAGTTTAAGCGAACAAGTCCCTTTTCCCAAACGCCTCGGCCAACCCCAAGAGTTTGCACAATTGGTACAGCAAATTATTCAAAATGAAATGCTAAATGCCTGCGTCATTCGCTTGGATGGTGGGATTCGTATGCAGGCGAAATAGTTTTGCGTGAAAACAGACACACGCCTTTTGTGTATCGATGAAATTCACCAATACCCGTCTTGGTCACGCGAGCTTAAGAATATTTTTGATTATCATTAGGGAGGATATATGTCACCCACGAAACGTCCACCGACGCATCAACGGACGACACGCTCATTTCAAATTAAAATGACTCAAAATCCCATCCAACTCATCTAAATTATGATAACAAATGAGAATCGTACCTTTGCCCTTCTCGCTGTGAGTTAACGTGACTTTTGCACCTAATTTTTCAGATAAACGCGTTTGCAAATGACGAATATCTGCAGACAAAGCTTCTTGCTTTTTGGGTGAAGCCGATGTTTGTAAATGATGGATATAACGCTCCAATTCTCGTACAGAACAACCCTGAGAGACACTCTGGGTTGCCGCTTGACTCTGAGTCGCGCCTGTTAATGCTAATAAGGCTTTGGCATGCCCTAATTCAATTTTATTTTGTTCCAATAGTTTTTGCACATCAGGATTTAAATTCAAAATCCGCAGTAAATTTGTGATCGTAACGCGCGATTTCCCCACCAAATTAGCCACCGCTTCATGCGTTAAATCAAATTCTTGGATCAAACGTTCCAAGGCTTGCGCTTCTTCTAATGGGTTTAAATCTTCACGCTGAATATTTTCAATTAATGCCAAAGCAGACGCTTGATGATCATCGATTTCTTTTATGATCACTGGCACTTCACTTAAGCCCGCTAGTTGCGCCGCACGCCAACGTCGCTCTCCTGCGATAATTTCATATCGTTGGGAACCCATATGCCGAACAACAAGCGGCTGTATAACGCCAGAGGTTTTAATCGATATCGCCAACTCTTGAAGAGCATCTTGATTCATTGTTTTTCGTGGCTGGTATTTGCCTCGCTGTAATACATCCATCGGTAAGGTTTGCAAAACAGTTTGTGTTGAAATAGCTTTGGGTGTCGTCACCGTTTCTACGGAGAGATCACTTAATAATGTCGCCAATCCTCGGCCTAATCCTCGTTTTTTAATGGTAGACATGGACTTATCCCTCTGCGGTTACTTTCGTCGGTTGAACTTTTTTATGTTTCTGTAACATTTCTGCTGCAATCGCTAAATATGCAGCAGCCCCCGCAGAATGCTTGTCATAAAGTAAAATTGGCAATCCATGACTGGGCGCTTCTGCTAAACGCACGTTCCGAGGGATCACGGTTTTATAAACCAAGTCTTTGAAGTGCATTAACAATTGATCCGATACTTGCTGTGTCAAACAGTTTCGACCATCGTACATCGTTCGTAATAAACCTTCGACCACCAAACGTGTGTTACTCATTTGAGTGATATCACGCACAGTCGCCAACAAACCTGTTAAACCTTCCAAAGCATAATATTCACATTGCAAAGGAATTAAAACAGAATCCGAAGCAACCAAAGCATTCACCGTCAACATGTTTAACGAGGGAGGACAATCAATTAAAATATAATCATATTCTTTATTCAAAAGGGTCAGCTGCTCTGATAAACGAAATTCTTTTCGTTCTTGCTGTACTAAATTTATTTCGCTTTCTGTTAAATCTGCATTGCCCGGCAATAGCTCATAATGACATTCTGTTTTTACAATAACATCAGAGAGGGAGGCACGCGCAAGCAAAACATCATTCATGGAAAGCGTGATTTCATTTTTATTAACGCCACTGCCCATCGTGGCATTGCCTTGAGGATCTAAATCAATCAGCAAGATATGGCAACCATAGTGAGCAAGCGCAGCGGCCAGGTTAATACTCGTCGTGGTTTTCCCTACCCCGCCTTTTTGGTTGGCGATGGAAATAATCCTTCCCATAAAAAATCCTGTCTTGTTGAAACAAACACGACATTCTACTTTAAATTAAAACGCCAACCAAATATACTTTTCGCACGTATCTTCATATGACGCCCTATTGTGATCCAACTTAAAAATCTTTCTAAAACGTTTTCTACGCGCGCGGGGAAAATCACCGCACTTCAAAAGATTAATTTACATATCCATCCCGGTGAAATTTTTGGTGTCATTGGACAAAGCGGCGCAGGGAAAAGCACGCTGATTCGATGCGTTAATTTATTAGAACGCCCTGACGAGGGTGAGATCCTGATTAAAAATAAAAACATTTTAAAATTTTCGTCTTCAGAATTATGCAAATTGCGCCATCACATGGGGATGATTTTCCAGCACTTTAATTTATTATCTTCACGCAATGTGTATGACAATATTGCACTTCCTTTAGAATTATTGAATTATTCTTCGCAAGAAATAAAGAAAACCATCGAACCACTTATTGAACTCACCGGTCTTGAAAATAAAACACAGGCTTTCCCACGCCAATTAAGTGGCGGACAAAAACAGCGGGTCGCTGTCGCACGTGCCCTGGCCAGCAATCCTGATATTATTTTATGTGATGAAGCGACGTCAGCCCTGGATATTCAAACAAGCCATGCCATCTTAGCCTTATTACGCGATATTAATAAAAAATGGGGTATCACGATTTTAGTCATAACACATCAAATGGACGTGGTGAAAAATTTATGTGATCGTGTTGCATTGCTTTCACACGGTGAAATTCTTGAGTGCGCAAGCGTTGTTGATTTCTTTACACGGCCCAAAACTGAAAAAGCAAAAAAATTAATTGAAACACTTTTACATCGAGAATTGCCAGACAAATTGACGCAACGCATGCAAGCTTCTTCTTTTGCTTCTGCCACGCCTGTTTGGCGTATTTTCTTTAAAGGCCAAAGTGCTGAGACACCTTTGATTTCAGTGCTTATTCAAACATTTCACTTGGAAATTAATATTTTTCAAGGCAATATCGAAAATTTAAAAGATGAAACATTGGGAATTTTAGATGTCACTGTCAAAGGCACAGAAGAAAATATAAAAAAAGGGATGGCGTATTTACGTGAAAAAGGCGCACAAGTCGAGGTGATGGGATATGTTTGAAATTAATTTATTTATTGAACCTTTTTTTCAAACACTTTACATGGTGTTTGTTTCGGGGTTTTTTGCCACTGTCTTCGGCTTACCTCTCGGTATTTTACTTTTCATTACACAATCACAACACATCCTACCCAAGCCCCATTTATACCGTGGTTTATCGCTCTTGGTCAGCGGGTTACGCTCCATCCCTTTTATTATTTTAATGATTGCGATCATCCCTTTTACACGGTTGATTGTAGGCACATCGATAGGCACCACCGCCAGCATTGTACCGCTGACACTGTGTGCCATTCCTTTTCTAGGAAAAGTCATTCAAACCACCCTGCAAGAAATTCCGTTTGGATTGATTGAAGCCTCGCAAAGCATGGGGGCATCCACGCAACAAATTATTTTAAAAATTTTAATTCCTGAAAGTCTGCCTGGCATTATCCACGCAATTACTTTAACGCTTATTAACTTAGTGGCTTATTCTGCGATGGCGGGTGCCATTGGGGGTGGGGGCTTGGGTGATCTTGCGATTCGCTATGGTTATCAGCGTTTTGATACAAATGTGATGTTTTTCACTGTGGTCATTCTAATTGTGCTTGTCCAAGTTATCCAATACTTGGGGGAGCAATGCGCCAAGAGGCTTAAACGATAACTGGCTTCACAGCTAAATTCTAAAAGAACACTCGTCTTTTAGCTTAAATGCGCCAAATTCAAAAAAAACGATATTGCGCAACTTGTTTTTTTCCTATAAAGTTACGCAATATCGTAAAAATTCAATTATGCGCAACTTATGACAAAACCACCTTTTGTGGGACGCAGCCAAGAATTACATGCTCTGAATGATCTATTACAAAAAAAAACTGCCAGTTTAGTGGTGATAAAAGGACGTAGACGAATAGGGAAGAGCCGACTTGTACAGGAGTTTGCATCCAACAAAAAATATTACGTCTTTTCTGGATTGCCTCCTACAGAAAATACGACTGCTCAATCTCAACGTGATGAATTCTCAAGACAGCTTGCGACTCAAGCAGGGTTACCTGAAATTTCCGCAGATGATTGGAGTAAATTATTTTTATTACTTGCAGAAAAAACGAAAACAGGGCGCGTGATTATTCTTTTTGATGAAATATCTTGGATGGGCTCTAAAGATCCTGATTTTTTAGGAAAAATAAAAAATAGTTGGGATTTGTATTTATCAAAAAACCCAACACTGATATTTATTTTATGTGGCTCAGTCTCATTTTGGATTGAGAAAAACATTATTAACAGCACCGGGTTTTTAGGTAGAATTTCTTTGAAATTAACGCTTGATGAACTTTCTTTGCCTGAGTGTAATCTTCTTCTTCAGCATCTTGGCTTTAATCGATCATCATTCGAAAAACTTTTAATTCTATCTATTACTGGCGGCATTCCTTGGTATATAGAACAAGTCAGACCCAATCATTCTTCTCTTGAGAACATTAAACGCTTATGTTTTGAAAAAGAGGGGTTGTTCGTTGATGAATTTAGATTTATTTTCCATGATTTATTTGGTCGTCGAGGTGATATCTGCAAGAAAATAGTAGAGTATCTATCGGAAGGTTCCGCAGAATATTCAGAAATTGTATCTAAATTGAATTATCATAGCAGTGGTTCGTTGAGTGAATATCTGAATGATTTAATGATTTCTGGTTTTATCAGTCGTGATTATGTCTGGGTACTGAAAAGTGGAAAAGATGCGCTGCGATTAAGTAAGTTTCGCTTAAGCGACAATTATTTGAGATTTTATTTTAAATATATTTCTCCACGCCTAAGTCGAATTCGAAAAAACCAATTTTCGGATTTATCTCTTTTATCTTTGCCTAATTGGGATGGCATCATGGGCTTGCAATTTGAAAATTTGGTTTTGAAAAACAGAAAGAAAATTCACGGAATCCTTGGATTAAAAGCAGAAGAAATTATAGCGGACAATCCTTATTATCAACGCAAGACAAAAAAGCAAGAGGCTTGTCAAATCGATTACTTTATCCAAACCCGTTATAATACTTTATTTTCTTGTGAGATAAAGTTTTCAAGAAAAGAAATTAATTCCTCGGTGATTTCCGAAGTTAAGAAAAAAATAGAAAAACTAGCCTTACCGAAAGATTTTGCTTGTTTGCCCGTGTTAATTCACGCCAATGGTGCAAGCCAGGAAATACAAGAATCAAATTATTTTTTTAGGATTATAAATTTTAGTGAGATGCTTTACTAAACCGTTGCAGGATAAATGCGAAAACATAAGACAGATCGCTTGCTAGTAGCAACATTGGGTATAGACAATCCTCTATCTTTCCTGTAAAATATTTGCGCTATTCTTAAATCCACATCGAGGTTCAGACATGAAATTATTGAAACTTTTCTCTTTAACAACAAGCCTTCTTTTGTTGTCTCACGTTGCTTTTGCTGTTCAACCTGCGCCGAAGGAATGCCCCCGATTAAGTAAAATAAAACAAGCCGGTTTTTCACATGCCTTCCCTTCAGAGGGTTATTACTTCATCTATCAAATTGATGACTTTGATACACCGCAAACATGGACTTTTGGTATGACACTACAAGCTGAGTCTTCTGCAGAAGCAAAATTACTGGCGACAAATATATTAAATAATTTAAATACCAGCCCAACACCCTCGCAAGTCATCCCCGGTTTTTGGCTTTGTACCTATATGGAAGAAGATGATAAAGGTATCGGCGCGACAGCCATGACTATCGCTGATGATGATGGGAGCTATGTAGGCCCTCTACAAGTCATGCAATTGATGAAGAAATAAAAAGAGTTTCGCGCTTACAGCGCTTGGGGTTTGTGGGGAATTCGACCCTTGTGGTCGCCCACGTTGATGACACGTATAATTTTGCGCGGGCAGCCACAAGGGCTGCCCCTACTTGTTTTTTCGGAGTTTAGACATGAACTTATTAAAACTTTTTTCTTTAACAACAAGCCTTTTTTTGTTGTCTCAAGTTGCTTTTGCTGTTCAACCTGCGCCGAAGGAATGCCCCAGTTTAAGTAAAATAAAACAAGGGAATTTCCGTACTGCTCTTATAGAAGAGCACTCAGGGGAGTTCGGAAACCTCTACTATGTCTATCAAATCGATAACTTTGATATGCCTCAAACATGGCTCTTTGGCACGCTCGGAGGAGGTCAAACACCGGCGGAAGCTATATTATTCGCAATGACGTGGTTAAGTACGTTGAATAACACCCCTTATCCTAAACAACACTACGGCATGTGGGTTTGCGAATATGGTGAAGATACGGGTGCCATGACGATCGCTGATGATAAGGGTGACCTCGTTGCTCCCTCCCCCGAGCAAGCCATGAGCTTATTGAAATAAAATGATTTTCAGATGCAACGAATATACCCCTAAGCAGCCAAGTGACAATCACCCGAACGCTTCCATAGATTTTTCACTTTTAATGATTTTTTCTTACTTTTTGCTATCCATAAGTCATAATTCATTTGTTGGGTTAGCCAGCTTTCAGGCGTAGTGTTAAACGCCTTGGCAAGACGCAAAGCCATTTCAGGACTTATACCCGTTTTTCCATTTATAAGCTCTGATAAGGCTTTTCTGCTTACACCAAGATTTTTCGCAGCTTCTGTAATAGAAAGACCCAGCGGTTTAAAACATATTTCCTTAATAATTTCACCAGGGTGCGGCGGGTTATGCATCATCATTCCTCTCCTAACATTCATTAATGATAGTCAATGTAATCTACGTCTGTAACATCTACCCCATCAAATTTAAAAACGATCCGCCAATTTTTATCAACTTTAACGGAGTATTGATTTTTTCTAGAGCCCATTAAACGATGGAAAGCAAAACCAGGTAAATTCATATCTTCTGGTTTATGAATCGAATCTAGCCGTGAAAGTATTAAACGTAATTTTCTTTCATGAGTAGGATCAATCCCTGCTTTATGGCCCAGCGAATATAACTTCTTTAATCCTTTATGTAAGAAACTTTTTATCATGAGTAGCTATCCTGCTCTATTTTTCATACTGTAACCCGATACGTATCGGGTGTCAATGCAAAGGTTTTTTTGGTGTGGCTGACACGGAAATTGTCTGTTGGGTATATACCCCTTACCCATGAAGATGCGAACTTATAACCTCAAGCCTGGGGCTTATCTTTTCGCGCTTCTCAGTCGAAAAACCTCGAAATATAATAAATATTCCTTCGTTTATCTCCTTCCGATGCGCGAAAATCTAAACCCCATTCTTGGGTTCTAACTCCGCATCTTCATGGGTAAAGGGTATAGACAACCCGCCGTCTTTCCCGTAAAATTTTTGCACTATTTTTTAAATTCCCCATCGGAGCTCAAGCTTGAACTTATTAAAACTTTTTTCTTTGGCAACAAGCCTTTTGTTGTTTTCCCAAATGGCTTTTGCTATTCAACCTGCGCCGAAGGAATGCCCCAGTTTAAGTAAAATAAAACAAGGGGATTTTCGTACTTTTCTTCTAGGCCACTCAGAAAAACTCGATGAAAGCATGTACCAGATCTATCAAATCAATAATTTTGATACGCCTCAAACATGGCTTTTTCTGACGCTCGCACCAGGTCAAACACCTGCGCAAGCCATATCCTTCACAATAACGAGGTTAGATACCCTGAACACACCTAACCCTAGACTACGCCACGGCGTATGGGAGTGTGGATACGATGATGATACTGGCGCTATAACAATCGCTGACGACAAGGGTGGCTTTGTCGCGCCTTCCCCCGAACAAGCCATGAGCTTACTGAAATAAAATAAAGTGGTTTTTAAGAAATGAAAAAAATTCTCTTTTATTTTTTAATCTTTTGGTTTCTGGTCGCTTGTCAGAAATCACCAAAGATTGAAGAAGTGCGGGTGGGGACCATCGCAGGTCCTGAAACGGAGTTAATGAAAACCGCCGCCGATGTTGCAAAAGAAAATTATCATCTGCAAGTGACGATCATTGAATTCAGCGATTACGTTATTCCCAATGTTGCTTTAAATGACGGTTCGATTGACGCGAACATGTTTCAACACGCACCCTATTTGAAAAATGCCATGCAACAACATGCTTATGACTTTGTGGCCGTTGCAAAAACATTTATTTATCCTATGGGGGTTTATTCTAAAAAAATTAATAATTTAGCTTTGTTACCTGATAATGCAATTGTTGCCATTCCCAACGATCCCACTAATGAAGCGCGCGCTTTATTACTCTTAGAAAAAGCGGGTTTAATTCGACTGAAAGAGGGAAGTAATGAAAACGCAACGCTACAGTCTATTGTTTTAAATCCAAAACATTTAAAAATTAAAGAAATGGATGCGGCAAGTTTACCGCGCGTATTGGATGACACAACACTGGCTGTGATTAACACCAACTATGCTATCCCGGCAGGCTTAGTTCCCAATAAAGACGCCCTCTTGCTAGAAGATAAAGGTTCTCTTTATGCAAATTTACTTGTCGTAAACAAAAAAGATGTGAGCAGTAAAAAAATAGAAGAATTGATTAAAGCATTGCATTCTGAAGCCGTAAAAGAAAAAGCAAATGATTTATTTCAGGGACAAGCGGTTTCTGCGTGGTAATCTTGCTCTTTTAGCCTCTTAGCTTAATCAAAAAAGAGCTCTCTGTTTTTTATAACGATGTTGCAACCAAAAAGACGACGTTTTGCGTAAATCCTATGAAACTGATCAAAATAAAAATCCTTGACCCACGCCTCGGAAAAGAATTTCCGCTGCCTCGCTATGAAACACAAGGCTCGGCAGGCTTGGATTTGCGCGCGACACTTGAAACACCCTTGCATCTTGCGCCAAATGAAACACAATTACTTCCCACAGGGATGGCATTACATATTGAGGATCCCGGGCTTTGCGCCGTTGTTTTACCTCGCTCTGGCTTGGGACATAAGCATGGTATCGTATTGGGAAATTTAGTGGGATTAATCGATTCTGATTATCAAGGACAACTTTTCATTTCTTGCTGGAATCGCAGCTCAAATCCTTTTACAATTCAACCCGGCGATCGTATCGCACAACTGGTTTTTTTACCTATCGTGAAAATTGAATTCACCACAGTAAATGAATTTGATACTTCTGACCGTGCCATAGGGGGCTTGGGTCATACGGGAAAAAATTAATGATGCATGAAATCGTTTCAAGCCCTTCTCCTGAAATCTTCCGCGCTTATGATATTCGAGGAATTTATCCGGATGTTTTAAATAAAAATATCGCTTATACCTTGGGGCTGGCCTTGGGCTCACTCGCGCAAACCCAATCTCAAACTTCCATCATCGTAGGCCATGATCATCGCTATTCAAGCCATCCTCTTTGTCATGCTTTATGTGAGGGCTTAAGAAAAACAGGGATACGGGTCATCAATATTGGCCAGGTTGCAACACCTTTATTATATTTTGCGACCTATTTTCTAAAAATCCCCAACGGCATTATGATCACAGGTAGCCACTGTGAAGCACATTACAATGGTTTCAAAATGATATTGGGTGGGAATGTTCTAGCAGATGAGGCGATACAAGATTTATTACGTCGTATTCAAGAAAGAAAATTTTTATTTAGCAAAGAAGACGGTAGCTATATTGAAAAAAACATCACAACACATTACATCGATGACATCACACAACGCATTTCTCCTTTTGCAAAAAAAAATAAAATTGTCATTGACGCAGGCCATGGGATGTTAAGCGAGCTTGCGCCTATCGTTTTAAAAAAACTGCAGTGCGATGTGATCCCCTTGTATTGTAATATTGATCCTAACTTTCCTGATCATCACCCCGACCCTTCGCAGCCAGAAAACTTACAAGATCTCATTCACGCCGTAAAAACACATCATGCTGATCTCGGCATTGCTTTTGATGGAGATGGTGATCGTATTGGCGTTGTGACAGGGGCAGGAAAAATCATTTGGCCGGATCGCTTGCTTGCTGCTTACGCAAAAGAAATTTTAAAAAACACACCCCATGCAACCATTATTTATGATGTAAAATGCACGCGCCATCTTCAACCGTTCATTGAATCTTGCGGTGGACACGCACTTTTATGGAAAACAGGACATAGCTACATTAAAACAAAAATGAAAGAAACACAGGCAATTCTGGCCGGTGAAATGAGTGGCCATATTTTCTTTTCAGATAATTGGTATGGTTTTGATGATGCCTTATATGCAGCCGTTCGTTTAATTTCACTTTTATCAACACAAACTTTATCGTGCCATGATTTTTTCAAACTCATTCCTGACAGCATCAACACCCCTGAATTAAAACTCCCGATGGAAGAAGAAAAAAAATTTCCATTCATTGATCAATTTATAAAAAATTCTATTTTCCACACCGGAAAGAAAATAATCATTGATGGTTTGCGTGTAGAATATGATGATGGTTTTGGTTTGATTCGCGCTTCCAACACCTCCCCTTATTTGATTTTACGTTTTGAAGGTTTAACAACAGAGGCTTTAACGCGCATTCAAAATGAATTCAGAAAAAATCTATTGAACCTCTCACCGGAATTGCTTAGTTTACCTTTCTAGCAAGGAATCCCATGTTTTCTCGAATTATTTTAATTTTTCTTTTTTTCTTTGGGCTTATCACAATAAGCGCTTGTACCAGCCAGCTTACACAACGCAGTGATGTCCAACAGTTTATTCATGGCATGGTTGACAAACATCACTTCAACGAAGCGTCTCTTGAAAACACTTTTTCACAAACCCATAAAAACAAAAAAGTTTTAAAATTAATGTCTAAACCTTCTGAAAAAAAACCTTGGTATTTTTATCAGAAACTTTTTATTTCTGAGAAACACCTTCAAAATGGCCTTGTTTTTTGGAAAAACAATGCAAAAACTTTAAGACAAGCAGAAAAACAATATGGTGTCCCTGCTTCGATCATCGTTGCAATCATTGGCATTGAAACAAATTATGGAGATAACCAAGGTAATTTCCAAACAATGGATGCACTGTCAACGCTGGCATTTTATTATCCCTCACGTTCAACTTATTTTAAAACAGAGTTAGAACAATTTCTTTTATTAAGTCGCGATCAATCTTGGGATCCTATTTCAATACAAGGTTCTTATGCGGGGGCTTTGGGTTATCCGCAGTTCATGCCGAGCACTTATCGAAAATACGCAGTCAGTGTCGCTAAAAATAAAAAAGCAAATTTGTTTAAAAATCCTCGTGACGCCATCATCAGTGTTGCAAATTATCTTCATAAAAAAGGATGGCATCTTCATCAACCCATCGCCGTACAAGCACAGGTGAAAGGTAAAACCTATGAAAGTTTAGGGAAGAAGTCACCGCCTCAAACACTCGCTGCGCTGTCAAAACAGGGCGTTTACGCAAATAAAACCTATCCTGGACATATGAAAGCAGGGTTTTTAAGTTTAGAAGGCAGATCGGATCTTGAATTTTGGCTTATTTTTCATAATTTTTATGTCATTATGGCTTACAATAATAGCAGTGTTTATGCGATGGCTGTTTATCAACTGAGTCAGCAACTTGTTCAAAATTATTATCGTGGGTGATAAGCGATGAATACACTACTTAAGCCTATTTTTTTATTTTGGTTTTTGAGTTTAAGCTTGGTCTTTTTATTAATGCAAATCTCCGGTTGCACGACGATGCGTCGTGGAACACCGGATGGTCCCCCTTCTTTTTATGTTAATGTTGATAAAATAAAAAATCCTGTTCCTAAACCCTTACCGAAGAGTCGCCGTGGGAATCCTTATTCTTATGTTGAATTTGGTAAACGTTATTATGTTATGGACAATAGCAAGGGGTATTGCGAGCGCGGACTTGCATCTTGGTATGGCATGAAGTTCCACCAGCGTCACACCTCCAGTGGCGAACGATTTGATACAACAGAGATGACGGCTGCTCACAAAACATTGCCCCTTCCCACTTACGCATTAGTGACTAACTTAGAAAACGGGAAACAAATCATTGTAAAAGTAAATGATCGCGGACCTTTTCATGGTAATCGCATCATTGATTTGTCTTACGTTGCCGCAGTGAAATTAGGGGTTTATCCAAAAGGGACAGCGCATGTTGAAGTTAAAGCGATCGACCCTTATCAATACCAAAAAAAATCAATGCATAGCCCCTTTGCATCTCAAAAACAAATTCACTCGCCGCCGCCTTCTGGGCATTATGTAAAACTAGGTACTTTTAGAAAAGAAATGCAAGCACGCAGAACAGCAAAGAAAGCGGCGACATTAATTCAAACGAATGTTCGTATTATCAAACAACATAAAGAAAAAAGTGATCCCCATTATTTTGTCGGGGTGGGTCCTCTCAAAAATCAAACGCAGGCAAAATATATTATAAAAGCATTAAAAACAAAGGGATGGGAAACACCTTTGGCGATTATTAGTTATTAAAAAATAAATTGACAAAGAATAAATGGATAAAAAATAAAATAAATTTATAATTTTCGAAAAATTTGAGTAATCCCACTCTTTTTGTAGCCGAGAAAAACCTTTAGAGACACGCCCTAAACCTATGCTAATATCTCACTAATTTAAAAATAAAGGAAAAAAGCTTATGCCCCCCGTCTTTAAAAAACAGTCAGCAGCAAATAATTTTGAAAATATCCCCAGTGATGAAAATAATGGTGCTACACAGGCAAGCAATACCTCAGATTCTCAACAAATTATTCTTGACCTTCCTACCCCCCCTATTGCCAGCACTAGTACGGAGGCGAAAGAGGATACGCAACAGCCCCCTTCTGCGGAAAATAATGCTCGTACGCTTATTTCTCCGGCTCCTTTGCTTATTTTTAATGACGAACAAATCACGCAGTTTTTACTAACGCTGTATAACGGTGACCAATTCTCATTGATGACTTGTTTATTTGCAAGCAAAGAAGTACGTCAGCAGCTCAAAGAATTACATCGGTGTGTTAATCAGCAGAGCTCGCGCGTCCTTTCCTCTTCATCTTATTCTGAAGTGGATTGTAAAACACAACGAACAAGAAGAAACGTGCCTTCACAGCTTAAAGCACTTTCACACTCCGAAGAAAGTTTTTTTCATGAATTATTAATAGAGAGTATTTTAGCAGAAGAAACAGATTTATTGTGGTTATTGACTTTGATAGAAACAGAAAAGGCAAAATTAACAAAAGATAGTTTTTTAAAAATAACAGAGAAAAATATTTTAGATTCTGTGATGAATTTTATCATTTATGTCAAAAACCTAATCGAACACGATATTTGCATTCAAGTAAAACAACAACAGCGCAAAATAATCTTAGAGGCAAGTCGAGAAAATCATTTAATTGATCAGTTCTTAAGAAAAGAAAGAGAAGCATCAGAATCACGTGGTCGTGTTAAAGAAGAAAAACTAAGAGAGCGTGATCAATTGCTTGCTGATTTCAATACACAACTTAACGCTTGTTTTTCCGTTATTGTGAGAGAAACGGAAGGTCAAGTTGAGGCTTTACTTCAACCTGTATTAGAGATATTAAAGACCTTACAATTTAAAAGAGATTTAGTTTATAAATCGTATCGAGATGATCAAAATAGATTTTTTACATCTCATGATCCTGAAAGCTTACAAGACTTTCTTGGTTTTTTTAAGCAAGACATTTATTCAAGACTGCAATCAAAGCAAACTTCTTTATTTAGATTAACCGCACATAATGTGCTTTCTAAAAACGAAAGAAACAATGCAATACTTTGGAAAAAATTATCTCAAGATCCTTTCGGGAACACAGTAGAAGAGGATATCGAAACAAAACAGTTACTTTTATCATTAGAAACGCAGTTTCATAATCTTACTATAGAACAAGAGGCGGTCAAAAAAGATTATTCGAATGTGATAAATATAATTAGCGAAGAGCAGGAGAAGTGGCAGACAAAACGAAAAATCGAACGAGCAAAAACCCAATTAACAAAGCTCAACGAGCGATATCTTTCTCTTTTTCAAAGCTCTCCCTCTCGGTCTCAGCCTGCTGCTTCTTCTTCTTCTTTTTCCGAGCCTCAGTCCATGGAGCTTTCTTCTAGCGGCGAGGTTTCATCGCAAGAATTGGATGAAATGAGAAGAGCGTATGAAACTCATTATAGAGCCTTTCAACAAAGGTGTTTTGAGTTCAAATTGCCTGCTTCCCAGAGATTATTTTGTATCAGAGATGCCATGGGAAATACACCTTTGCATTATTTGATTGAAAAAGCCAATCAGCAAAATCATCCCGACCTTATTGAAATAGTTCGTAAGGTGTTAAAGGGACAACCGGATTTAAGTCAAGCAAACTCAGTGGATTTGATACCCTTGTCTTATGCTACCCATGCTCAATCTTCTTTACGTCTTCTTCTTAAAGCAGAATTTGAAAATCAAGTTCAAGTTTTAAATTTAACGACGCAAGGAATGGACGCTTTATTGGAACAAGGCGCAGGGACGTCTATTTTATTTCTTTTAATAAAGAAATTATCGGATATTATTAAACAGCAAGACAGGCATTGTCAGGAAAAGTTTGTGAGGTTGATAGGGCATCTCTGCGAGCGCTTTTCAAAGGAATTAACGCAATTATCTCATCAAAAAGGCACGACGCCTTTTTTAAGCAACATTTTAACAATGATAGAAAAAAACGAAAAAGGGAATGAAGAAGCCAAAGTTCAATTGAGATGTTTAGTTTTAGATGAAGCTCGGCAAGAAGAAAAAGCGCGACAACAACGTCGATTGGATTGTCAGCTATTAAGATTGTGTTGTTTGAGTATTACCGGAGAATATCTTTTAGGAAAAAACACGCAACAAAGTGAAAATGAGCTAGCCGCTTTAATCAAGGAGATGGGTAAAACCTTGGTTTTCAAACCCACATTCACTGAGCATCGCTTTCTTTATAATGCCTCCTTTGGTGTCCGACGTTTTTTCACTCATTTTGGAGAAAGTCACAGCAGCCCCTTGTATGGGATTAAGGTGATTTCGGATGGATTATGTGATGCTGGCCAAAGGCAATTAAGAGGAAGATACCCTGTCGAAACAGCACTGGTGGAGAAACAAAGAGAATTAGAAGCGGAAAAAGCAGCGCATCAGAAAGAAGTAAAAGATATCGCAGAACAAAAGGATAATGAAATACAAGAATCACAAGAAATCGCAAGGCAAGAAAGTGAAAGAGCAGCGCAAGCAAAAACAGAAACGGAGCAAGCAAAAACAGAAACGGAGCAAGCAAAAACAGAAACGGAGCAAGCAAACGAAAAAGCGGCTCAAGCAGATGAAAGAACAAGACAGGAAAGTGAAAGAGCGGCACAATCAGATGAAAGAGCGAGGCAGGAAAGTGAAAGAAGAGTGCAAGCGCAAACAGAAACGGCGGAAGCAAACGAAAAAGTGGCGAAAGTGAAGAAAAAAAAGAGCAAAAAACTGGATAGTTTAACAGAACAAGTAAAAGCAGTACTTCAACAAAACAACGTACTCTTTCAACAAAACAACGTACTTTTTCAACAAAACGAAGAATTGAGAATGAAAGTGATAGTCATGGAATCAGCCGTAGATCAACTTACACAAGAAGGGAATGAAAGAAAAGAAAGAGAAGGACGACGGTCTCCCTCTCCTCGTGATAATACTCACTCAAGTTCATCCGACAATGCGAGGGGTAGTCATGCGGATGCTCGTTTTTATCGAGCTTCCCCCCCTTCAAACGGCGCCTCATCGTCTTCATCTGGTTCGGCAAGAG
>MGYM01000049.1:9472-25686 GCA_001801745.1 Gammaproteobacteria bacterium RIFCSPLOWO2_02_FULL_38_11 | reverse complement strand
ATTGATATTTGATAATTTTCAAGTGTACGCCTATACTATAAAAACATAGATTTTATGTACACTTAATAGATTATTATGAACAAAATTCAAGCAATAAGAGTGCTAAAGGAGTGGGATAAAAAGGGACGGTACATTTTCACGAATCATGAGCTTGCCAAATTATTCCCTGAGGATAGTCGCAAGGCTTTAATCGCAGGTCTAGAACGCTTAGTAAAATCAGGGCTTTTACAACGCGCATGTCGCAGTATTTATATTAATAAAGAAGCGCATTGTTTTGATTCTTACGCTATTGAACGAATTACAAAAACACTCCGAGCAGGTCAATATAATTATGTAAGCCTAGAATCAGCCTTATCTGAATATGGTGTCATTTCTCAAGTACCGATCGATCGTTTAACGGTGATGACCACAGGACGTGAAGGAATTTACAAAACGCCCTATGGTGTAATTGAATTTACCCACACCAAAAGATCAGCAGCAGACATTCTTCAAAATACACTTGTTGATACCGCACGTCCTTTAAGAATTGCAACAAAAAAAACAGCATGGCGCGATCTTAAAAGAACAGGGCGTAATATTAATTTAGCCAATTTAAGAGAACTTAATGATGAATAAACAAGAAAATTTTAATACGCTTGTTGAGCAAGCCATGCGGATGGAAGGGCGAACGCATATGCGCCCTGTTATTGAAAAAGAATTATTTCACTATGATATTCTCTTTGCATTAGATAGCGATGGTTTATTGGATCGATTAACTTTTCAAGGCGGTACTTCACTTCGTCTTTGTTATGGTGCGCCGAGGTTTAGTGAGGATCTGGATTTTGCTGGTGGAAAAAGTTTTAAAACTGCTGATTTGATGATGATGAAAGATTGCATCGAAGAATATCTTGGGAAGCGATATGGACTTCAAGTCACGGTTAAAGAACCAAAGGAAATGGCACAAGAGATCCAAGGCAATGAAATTAAAGTTGATAAATGGCAGATTAGTATTACAACCTCACCTGGAAAAAAAGATCTTCCGAAACAAAGAATTAAAATTGAAGTCATCAATATTCCGTCTTATTCAAGAACACCTCAATCACTAAAACATAATTATGATTTTTTACCAGACGGGTATAGTGATATTTTAGTGATGACTGAAACATTAGATGAAATCATGGCAGATAAGTTGATTTCTTTCGTTAATTGTAATCGCACTATCCGACATCGTGATATTTGGGATTTGCGCTGGCTAAAGCAACAGGGCGCTAAAATTAACGCGGAATTTATTCTTAAAAAAATCAATGATTATTATATTGCTGATTATTCCGATCGGTTAAGTAATAGATTGCTTAACTTAAGTAGCATTGTTAAAGGAAAAGCTTTTTATGAGGAAATGTCGCGCTTTATTCCTGATGATATTCAAGAAAAAACACTAAAAAAAGAAAAATTCTTGGATTTTTTAAATAATGAAATTCACGCTCTCTTACTTGACGTTCAAAAAATAATTTAACTCATTTGCCTGTAATTTCGCTACGCTCATTTTAATTCTCCCCCTTCCCTTTTTTAAAAAGGGGAGAGGGGAGTTTTTGTGATAAGCAGCTGAAAATTAATTTTTGACTTCAACACAATAAACTACCTTTTATGAGCGACCAGTTCTGTTACACCTGCGCTTGTCCCTAATAAAATTAAATCTGCTGTGCGGTGAGCGAAAATTCCATTTTCTAGCGCGCCGGGGATGGATTTTAGTTTTTCTTCCATCGTGTAAGGATCTGATAAAGGTAAATTATAAATATCTAAAATGCAGTTGCCATTGTCTGTGATAAAACCTTCGCGATAACTGGGGCTGCCTTTCATCTTCACTATTTCTCTTGCAACAAAACTTCTCGCAAAAGGCAGGACTTCAATTGCAATGGGATGCGTTCCAATGAGTTCCGCTTTTTTAGACTCATCAGCGATACAAATAAATTTTTTTGCAAGACGCGCCAGAATCTTTTCACGTGTTTGTGCACCGCCGCCGCCTTTGATTAATTGAAAAAGATCGTTAAATTCATCTGCACCGTCGACGTATAAAGGTAATTCAGACACGGTGTTAGGATCAAGCACACGAATGCCTGCCGCTTTTAATTGTTCGGCGGTTTGATTGGAACTAGGGACAGCGCCTTCAATACGGTTTTTTATTTTTTTTAAGGCGTCAATAAAATAACGCGTGGTGCTGCCCGTGCCCACGCCGAGAATGCTGTCAGATTCAATGTAATCTATCGCGGCTTCTGCCGCTATTTTTTTAAGCGCGTCGTGAGTCATGAGGATGTTCTTCCTTGTTTAGAATAAAGAAAATAAAATTTCGCGATACAATGTTTTTAAAGTTTCTAAATCTTTTATTGTCGTATGTTCATTTGTTTGATGAATAGATTCACGACACAAACCCAATTCAAGCACTTGCGCACCGGTGGGTGCAATGAAGCGTGCATCTGATGTGCCGCCATCGGTGGTTAATTTAGGCGTAAACCCTTGTGTTTTTTCAATGATTTTTGTGACAAGGCAAGTCAGTGTGCCAGGCGGTGTTAAGAAAGGGATGGCAGAGTGTATCCATTTGATTTCATAGTCAAGCGTACATTGTTGGAGTAAGGCAATGACCTTCGCTTGAATTTTCTCAGCCGTTATTTCAGGAGAATAACGAAAATTAAAATTAATGTTTAAATGCGAGGGGATAACATTGAGGGCTTGTGTGTCTGAGCGTAGCGATACAAACTGAAAAGAAGTGGGCGGAAAAAAAGAATTACCTTGATCCCAGCTTGTTTCTTGTAGTCTTTGTAAGAAAGGGATGGCCAAAGCGAGAGGGTTTTTGGCGTGTTGGGGATAAGCAACATGTCCTTGTTTGCCGATGATTTTCAAAAGTCCAGACAAAGAACCGCGTCTCCCCATTTTAATTTCATCGCCTACTGTATGCTTACCGGAAGGTTCACCCACGATGCAATAATCTATTTTTTCTTTTCGTGCATTTAAAACGTCAATGACTTTTTGAGTACCATCCACATTATCGGGTCCTTCTTCATCGCTTGTGATAAGAAAAGCCAGTGAGCCTTTTATTTTTTTTTGTTTTTCTAAAAATTCGCGACACGCGACGACCATAGCAGCGATGGCGCCTTTCATATCAGCTGTTCCGCGGCCAAAAACAAGGTCTTTTTGGAGGGTGAAGGCAAAGGGAGGGTGAACCCATTCTTTGAGTGGACCGGGAGGTACGACATCGGTGTGGCCGGCAAAAACAAAAAGCGGTTTTTCAGAGCCCAAACGCGCCCAAAGATTTTTGACAGGACCAAAAGGCAAGGATTCACAATGAAAATTTATTTTTTTTAATTCCTGAGTGAGGATAGCTTGGCAACCGGCGTCCTCAGGTGTGATTGAAGGACAAGCAATGAGTTTTTCTAAAAGTTTTAACATGAGGTATCTACTCGTCTCAATTTAAAAAGCGTGTTACGCGCTGTCAGGTCTTCGACCTGATAGACTGTCATTGCGAAAAAATGCGTCCTATGATTTCGAAAAAAAACAAGAGGGTTCACGCATTTTTGAAGCAATCCAGTCCACTATTAAATAAGAACTCGAGTTTGGATTGCCGCGAAAAACACGAGAAAGATCTCTCTTCTTTTTGAAGCGAGGGGTGTGTTTTTCTCGCAATGACAGTCTATCAGGCCGAAGGCCTGACAACGAAGTCAAGCCCAGCCTAAAGCGAGCTTCGCTCGCTGCAAGGCTGGGTAAGGGTAAAAACAAATATTAGCGCTGTAAGCGCGAAAATTGCTTTTTTACGAGAGTATACAACCTTAATGCGCAGGTTTCACCTGAGATTGTAATTCTAAATTATTGGCTTCTTCTAAAATATTGTCACAAATTTCTCGTGTGCGGGTTTTGCAATTAAAAAAATGAGGAGAACCCGTCGTGTCTCGTGAATAGAAGTATTTCGCAGCAATACCAGCCCCCAATAAAAGAGTAGTGAGAACATCTAAGATTTTTATAAAGACACGTACAACGACGTGATTTTGATGTTTGTCTATGTCGATTCTAAATTCCTCGATCCCCTGGATACACGTATCGAAAAAAATTTGATATTCGTTGGGCGGGGGCTTACTACTGGAGGAAGCGGTAAGACCGTTGTCTGGATAGTCCTCTAATGTTTCGAGGGCGCTTTCAAGTTTGCTATGGAGTGTGAGCAGCTTATCTTTTCTGCTGCTGCTTTCCATTTTATCAATATTAATTTTCAATAATGAAAGAAATTTTCTTAGTTTATGAAATGCATGGTGAGCGATTTTTTCTTGAGACTGAGCTTGAGGCGTAGCCCAGCGGGGTTCACGCTCATGGTTTTTAAATTTAATTAAATAATCGTTTAACCAACCTAATAAAGGAAACGCCGTTTGAGTCTCTTGCGTTTGTCGATCTTCTGAGGAAAGAAGTGTTTGTGTTAGCGTATTTTCTTTTGGCTTTTCTTCCCGTTCTTTTTTTTTCTTTTCTAAAAAATCTTTTAATGTATTAGAAAAATCACGCAAGCGTTTTGAAAATATTTTATTTTTAGAAGGATGAAACACGCCATGTCCAAAAGCTGCGACCATAAAGGAGTTTAAAGCGGTATGCTCGCAACAAGTATTTCCTTTTTGTGTTGAACAGTTTTGACGGTCAGAAAGAACGGGTTCAATCTTGAGGTTTGGTTCCGGTGAGGCAACTTTTTTTAAGGCTGTGATAATGAAATCATCTTTAGGCGATTGGGAATCGTAATGTCTAATTCTGGGAACATGTTCCTGTAGATAAGAGCAGGCAATTTCAGGATAGTCTTCTTCTGCCTTGAAATTGGAATCAGGTTTAATAGGTGTGAAGTGTTGACGAAAGGCCTCTTGAGGATTTTCAGTTTCTGTAAAAGAAACGAATTTTTTAAATATTTTTTGAAAATCAAGATCAACTTCAATTACCAAAGTGGTCCAGTGAAGACCGTCTCTGACGTTTTTAAGAGAGGTTTTGTTGACATGTAAAATAAATTGAATTTTTTCACAGGATTGAAATTTTTCCTGAGTAATTTCATTCTTCAAAAATTTCGAAAAAAGTTCTTTTATAAATCGTCCAGTGTATGTTTTTATTTTTTCATTAAGGTCTGTTACACTTTTATTGTGGTTGTCGTTATACCAAAGAAGTCTTGAAAAAAGTGAAAATGTTTTTTTATCATAAGAAAAGATCCCATCGTGAAATGTATTGGCGTCATCGATATGAAACTCACTCAAGTATAATTCGGGAAAATGATTTTGATAGTTAAAAATATGTGACTGAATATGCGCTTCTAGCGTTTCCTCTGTTTCGTAATCGGAAATATTAATGTTTGGCATATATGCTCTCGTCACACTCGAATTGACAAGAACCATTATACGCTTGAGTTATGAAGGGAAGATTAAGGGCAGCTCTAAAAATTAACTTTTAATCTCGTAATAGCGTATTTAAAGATGTTTTTTTCCGTGTTTTTTCATCAATTTGTTTGATGATGACGGCGCAAGATAAGCTATGTGAGCCGTCTTTGGCGGGTAGGCTCCCCGGTACCACCACGGCACCCGCAGGAACGCGGCCATAAGAAATCTCACCTGTTTCACGATTATAAATTTTAGTGCTTTGCCCAATGAAAACTCCCATTGAAATGACCGCACCTGTTTCGCAAATCACACCTTCCACAATTTCTGAGCGTGCGCCAATAAAACAATTATCTTCAATGATGGTGGGCGTGGTTTGTAAGGGTTCTAAGACACCGCCAATACCCACACCGCCAGACAAGTGTACGTTCTTCCCGATTTGCGCACAGGAGCCAACGGTGACCCAAGTGTCGACGAGCGTGCCTGAGTCAATGTAAGCGCCGATGTTGATATAAGAGGGCATGAGGATCGTGTTAGCGGCGATGTAAGCCCCGTGTCGACTCAGTGCCGGCGGGACAACGCGAATGCCTCCTTTTTCAAAATCAAAATGATTTGAAAATTTTAAGGGAAGCTTATCAAAATAATTTGTAAAATTGCCTGATATTTTTTTATTTTCACAAATTCTAAAATAAAGTAGGATGGATTTTTTAATCCATTCATGTGTTATCCACTGGTTTTTTATCTTTTCTGCTACGCGCAATTCTCCCCTGTCTAATTGATTTATCACGTGAGTCACGGCTTCTTTTATTTCAGCAGAGGCGTTTTTGGGGGTTAGTGTATTGCATTGCTCAAAAGCATGATGAATGATCGTTTCCATATGAAGTGCCTTAATTTTTTAAGCAAAATATCTTTCTTCGCCTTTCTCCCCGATATTTTCAACACAACGTGCGCACAAACTTAAGTGTTGTGGGTCTGTTCCGATGTCAGGGCGATGATGCCAACAGCGTTCACATTTGGCTTGTGTTGAAGGAAAGACTTCTAAAAATAAATCCGGGATTTCAGTTTCAACTGCGTTCTTGGGTTTGTCGGCAAGCGCATGAAGTGTTGCTTGGGAAGTGATAAAAGCAAAACGCAACTCGTTTTTCAAATAAGCTAATGCTTTATAGAGTTCGGGGCTGCAATATAATTTTATTTCTGCATCCAGGTTACTTCCAATTTTTCCTGCAACACGTAATTTTTCTGATTCCTTGTTTACAAGTTCGCGTAATTTAATAATCTCTTCCCAACTTGTGTCAGGAATGAAAGAAGCGGTGGTGCGTTTAGGGCAGAGATATTGTTCTGATAGAAAAACTGATTCAGTACGATGGCCAGGCAAGTAACGCCACACTTCTTCTGCCGTGAAACTTAAAATAGGGGCATAAAGCCGCACGAGCATTTCAGCAAAATGATACATCACCGTTTGTGCCGAACGACGGGCACGACTGTGCGCAGGGCAAGTGTATTGACGATCTTTAATGATATCCAAATAAAAACTACTTAGATCGATGGTGCAAAAGCGATGAAGATGTTGGCAGGCTAAATAAAATTGGTATTGATCATAAAAATGTAAGACTTCTTTTTGTAATAGATGACCGCGATCTAACATGAAGGCATCGAGTGCTAAAAGTTGATCTAGGGGGAGGGCATCTTCGGGTTTAAAATCATGAAGATTAGCCAGCAAAAATCGCAGAGTGTTGCGTAATTTGCGATAAGTGTCCGCTGTGCGTTTTAAGATTTCATCTGAAACAGTTAAATCACCACTGAAATCAGCAGAAGCAATCCATAAACGTAATACGTCAGCGCCTAGGCTTTCGATCACTTTGTCAGGCGCAATGACGTTTCCCACAGATTTTGACATTTTATTGCCTTGCAGATCGATAGTAAAACCATGTGTCACCAGTGTTTTGAAAGGCGCTTGATGATAAAAGGCGACAGATGTTAACAAGGAAGATTGAAACCAGCCGCGATGTTGATCTGAGCCTTCAATGTAAACATCCGCAGGAAAAACTAAATCTGTATGTGTTTTTGGCACGGTGGTGTGTACGACACCTGATTCATACCATACATCTAAAATGTCATTTATTTTTTCATAGTGTTCTGCTTCACCCGGAATTAATTTTTCCAAACTGAGTGTGTGCCAGGCTTCAATACCGTCGCGTTCAATGTGATTTGCAATTTCATCAATTAATTCAGGTAAGCGAGGATGAAAAGCTTTTGTTTCTTTGTGAATGATCAACGTGAGGGGAACACCCCAATAACGTTGTCGTGAGATACACCAATCAGGGCGATGAATGATCATGTTTGTCATACGTGTTTGTCCCCATGCAGGAATCCACACTACGTTGGGGATTGCGTTTAATGTTTTCTCTCGTAATTGCTGGGCTTGCATGTTGATAAACCATTGTGGCGTCGTCATGAAAATCAAGGGTGTTTTGTGCCGCCAACAATGAGGAAAACTGTGTTGAATATGAGTGTGATGCAGTAAATTTCCTTTTTCTTTTAAGAGATCAATGATGAGTTGATCGGATTTTTTAATGTGTTGCCCAGCAAATAAAGCGGTTTGTGCCGTATAACAACCGCGCGTGTCGACAGGATTGTCTAGCGATAATTGATAACGTTGCCCCAGCGCAAAATCATCAACACCGTGTACGGGTGCGTTGTGTACGGCGCCTGTGCCAGTGTCTAAGGTGACGTGTTCGCCTAATACGATGGGGACAGAGCGTTCATAAAAAGGATGGTGTAGTTGTAAATTTTCAAGTAACTGACCTTTGAAAGTGTGACAGATCGTGTGAGAAGTGATGCCATAACGCATCAGTGTGGTTTCACTTAAACTTTCTGCTAAAACAAAATATTTTTTTGTGACATTATCTTTGAGCAGTAAATAGGTCGCTTCAGGGTGAACTGCCACGGCTTGATTTGCTGGCAGCGTCCAAGGCGTGGTGGTCCAAATGGGAATAATCACGTGTTGTAAATCTTCTTTTGTTTGTAATATTTTTTTTAATTTTTCTAAATTTAAAAATTGAAATGCAACGTCGATAGCGTGAGATTGTTTGTCTTTATATTCCACCTCTGCTTCTGCCAAAGCGGAAGCGCATTCCAAACACCAATGCACAGGTTTTTTGCCTTGATAAAGATAATGACCTTGAACTAAATTTTTGAGTGTGCGAACGATGTTTGCTTCATTGGTATAAGCCATCGTGAGATAAGGATGTGCCCAATCCCCCAATACCCCCAAGCGTTGGAATCCTTTTTTTTGTATTTCCACTTGTTCTGTAGCATAAGCACGGCAGGCTTCCCGAAAATCTTGCGCAGACAAGGAAGCGCTGGGTTTTCCTATTTTTTTTTCGACATTGGATTCGATAGGCAAACCATGGCAATCCCAGCCTGGAATGAAAGGGGCATTAAAACCATTCAATGTTTTAATTTTTAAAATAATATCTTTCAATGTTTTATTGACAGCATGACCGATGTGGATAGGGCCATTAGCATAAGGTGGGCCATCAGGCAGGGTAAAGCGAGGTGCGTTTTTTCGAAGGGTGCGAAGTTGTTGATATAAATTTATTTTTTCCCAAAAGCGCAGTGTTTCCGGCTCCTTCTGTGCCAAATTCGCTTTCATAGGGAAATCTGTTGTGGGGAGGTTCAGTGTCGATTTGTAGTTCATGGGGTTTCCAACATTTTGTAAATGTTTCTACTATTAAAAAGTTATTGAATTCAATTATAACAGAAAGATTTACGTAAAAAATCGTTTTGTCTCTTCGATGTCGTGATGGATTTGTTGTTTTAATTTTTCGATAGACTGAAATTTTTTTTCATCCCGTAGCTTTTTAATAAATTCGACGGTAATAGAGCGGCCGTAGAGATTTTGATGGTAGTTTAATAAGTGTATTTCTAACAAAGGTTTGGGGATGTTATCAATGCTAGGGCGATGTCCGATATTGGCAACGCCGGGTAAAGCCTGTGTATCAAGGCCATGAACTTTAACGATGTATACCCCTTCCAGAGGCAGCTTTTTTCGATGCAAATGAATGTTGGCCGTGGGGAAGCCCAAGTCGCGACCGCGTTTTTTGCCATGCGCGACATGCCCACTCAAAGTGTAAGGGCGATCCAGTAAAGCATGTACTAATTCAAATTGATTTTGTGCCAATGCTTCACGCACCCCTGTGCTACTCATACGATGATGTTGATAAAATCGCGCAGGCAAGATGTCGACTGTAAAGTCATAAAGGCCGCTTAATTGTTGTAATAAAGCACTATCCCCTTGGCGTTGATAAGCAAAACGAAAACCCTCGCCTATGATGAGATGTTTCATATTTAATTTTTCAATCAAAATCGTTTTTACAAAATCCACGGCGGATAAATTTGCAAAGGCCTTATTAAACCGAAGACAAATTAAATAATCTAAATTCCATTTTTTTAAATATAAACATTTTTCTTTAAAGGAAGATAATCTTGCCGGTGGATGAGTTGAAAAAAACTCAGAAGGCAAAGGTTCAAATGTTATGACTAAAGGCATGAGTTTTTGTTTTTTTGATTTTTCAATAAGATGATCTAAGAGATATTGATGACCTTGATGTAGGGCATCAAAGTTTCCAATCGTGATGATGGTTTTTTGTGGTAGAGGGGAAAGTAAGGTACGAATAATTTTCATAGAACATTACTTTTTTCTTTTATTTTTTCAGAAATTATTTTCAATAATTGCTGGGCAATATTCATTTTGCTTGTTTTTTCAAGATGAATGATTTCATTTTCAGTGAGGACTGTCAGGGCATTATCTTCTTTTTCAAAACCAATGTCCTCACGACTTACATCGTTGACGACTAGTATATCGCAAGCTTTTTTTATTTTTTTTTCTTGGATGTCAGCTAAAGAATATTGTGTTTCTGCAGCAAAGCCCACGCAATAAGGGCGAGGCATGCGATGAGCCATGAGGCTTAAAATGTCAGGCGAGGGCTCTAAAGACAAGGTGAGAGTGGTTTTTTCTTTTTTTATTTTTTGTAATGCAGGTGAAGGGAGATAGTAGTCTGATACAGCGGCGGTGCTGATGAAAACAGTATGATGTTCAATTTCATTTTCAACGGCGGATAACATTTCTTTTGCTGTTTTAAGGGGAATGAATTTGCAATGAGGGGGGGGTGAAAGTGCAGTGGGACCGCTGATCAAAGTAACATCGGCGCCTAATGCCAGTGCTGTTTTGGCAAGGGCATACCCCATTTTTCCTGAACTGCGATTTGTAAGAAAACGTATGGGGTCCAGTGCTTCTTGTGTGGGACCGGCCGTAATCAAAATTTTTTGTCCTGCAAGAAGGGGTTTTTCAATAGAAAATAATAATTGGTTTGCGATTTCTTCAGGTTCTGCCATCCTCCCCAAACCAAATTCGCCACAAGCTTGAACGCCTTCTGTAGGTCCTATAAATTGAATACCGCGCGACAAAAGTGTTTTAAAATTATGTTGTGTTGCAGGGTTGGCCCACATCGCTTGATTCATGGCGGGCGCAAGAAAAAGAGGGGCTTGTGTAGCCAAGCAAAGTGTTGTCAGTAAATCATCGGCGATACCACAACTTAATTTTGCAATAAAGTTTGCGCTGGCCGGTGCGATTAAAATGCGTTGTGCCCAGCGTGCAAGTGCAATATGGCTCATTGTGTTTTCAGCGCTCGCATCTAACAAAGCTTCATACACAGGATTATTTGAAAGGGTCTGTAATGTCAGGGGGGTTACAAATTCTTTTGCACCAAAGCTTAAAACCACTTTGACTTCGCAATTTTTCTCTCGTAGCAGTCTAATGAGTTCAGGTATTTTATAGGCTGCGATACTGGCTGTGATGCCTAATAGAACAGGGATAGCCATGATAATTTCCTACAAAGTCAGGTTATTTTACCAAGATGGTCGGGGCGACAGGATTTGAACCTGCGACCACTTGCACCCCATGCAAATGCGCTACCAGGCTGCGCTACGCCCCGTAATTTTGCTTCGCTGCGTTTCTACGAAGCTACTTTTAATTTTTCAATTTTTTCTTTCAGCTTATCTCCAACGTGAAAGGAAACGACACGTCGTGCAGAAATTAATTTTTCTTCGCCTGTTTTTGGATTGCGGCCAGGCCTTGGTTTTTTTTCTCGAATTTCAAAATTACCAAAACTTGAAACTTTGACTTTTTCGCCCTTCATTAAATAACTTTTGATATTATCAAAAAAAGAATTCACAAGCACTTTAGTGTCTGAAGGTTCTAAATAATGTGAAGAAGCAAGATGAGTAATAATATCAGCTTTCGTTAAAGTCATTTGTAAGCTTGCTTGGCTTTCTCTGCAATCGCAGAAAAACTGACAGGATCATTGAATGCAATTTCTGCCAAAATTTTTCGATCGATTTCAATCGAAGCTTTTTTCAAACCTGCCATGAAGCGACTATAAGAAAGACCACAAATACGTGCTGCGGCATTGATACGCGTTATCCATAAAGAACGAAATTCACGTTTTTTTACTCTGCGATCACGGTAAGCATATTGTCCTGCGCGAGTGACTGCCTGCTTTGCTACACGAAATACACGACCGCGTGCTTCGCGATAACCTTTGGCTTTCTTCAGAATTTTTTTGTGACGTGCACGTGCAGTGACACCTCGTTTTACTCTTGTCATGGTGTTTCTCCTCTACGATGTTAAGATGCGTCGCGTAACATGCGTTTAACACTTAAGACATCGGAAGGATGTACTGCGTGTGTACCGCGTAATTGGCGTTTGCGTTTGGTGGTTTTTTTGGTGAGTATGTGGCGTTTATGCGATTGCGCATGTTTGTAACCTTTGGCAGTACGCTTAAAACGTTTTGCTGCGCCACGATTGGTCTTTAACTTAGGCATTTCAATATCTCCGCTATTTCATTGTTTGTGAAAAACATCTTAATTGTCATTGCGAGAAAAACACGCCCCTTGCTTTAAAAAGAAGAGAGATCTTTTATGTGTTTTTCGAAGCAATCCAGAGCTGGGTTCTCGCTTTACCGCTTCTAAAAAAGAGAACTGCTTCTAGATTGCTTCAAAAAATGCGTGAACCCTCTTGCTTTTTTTAAAATAACGGGACGCATTTTTCTCGCAATGACGAAAATTACGTTTTCCGGACATCTCCTTTCAAAATTATTTTCAAGCTTTTGAAAGGGTCATACGTGAAGCCATGAAAAACTTTTCTTGTATTCTCATGTTTTTTCACGTGCGACTATTTTTTTTAGGAGCAATAATCATCACAAGCTGGCGCCCTTCCATTTTTGGGGAAAATTCAACGACCCCGTGAGACGCTAAATCAACTTGTAATCGCTCCATTATCTTAGCTCCAATTTCAATGTGAGTTAGCTCACGTCCGCGAAATCGAAGGGTTACTTTGGCCTTATGGCCTTCTCCAAGGAAACGAATCAGGTTGCGTAGTTTTACCTGGTAGTCTCCTTCATCCGTCACCGGACGAAACTTTATTTCTTTTACTTGCATGACTTTTTGTTTTTTCTTTGCAAGGGCTTTTTGTTTGTTTTGCTCAAACAAAAATTTTCCATAATTCATGATACGACAGACAGGGGGATCAGCGTTAGGTGATATTTCCACTAAATCAAGTTCGTCTTGTTCTGCTTGATGTAATGCTTCACGTGCAGTGACGATACCCACTTGTTTTCCATCCGCTCCAATCAATCGTATCTGCGGTGCACGAATATCATGATTGGTGCGAACTGATGATTTGTCTGCGCTAATAAAGTTGTCTCCTAAAATTAATTTTTGCTAGCAACGGTTTCCAATAATAATTGGCAAAAAGCATCTGTTGTCATGCTACCTAGGTCTTTCCCATGGAGGGTTCTGACTGAAATAGTCTGAGTTGATGCTTCTCGTTCACCAATAATTAACAGGAAGGGAACACGCTGTAATGTATGTTCCCGGATTTTAAAGCCTATTTTTTCATTTCTCAAGTCGATTTTTGTTCGTAAACCCGCAATTTGTAATTTTTGATGGATTTCATTAGCAAAAACAGCTTGTTTATCGGTAATCGTGAGGATACTCGTTTGTACGGGGGCAAGCCAGAGCGGAAGTATTCCCGCGTAATGTTCGATGATAATGCCAATGAAGCGTTCGAGAGAACCTAAAATAGCGCGGTGGAGCATCACAGGGACTTTGTGTGTGTTGTCTTGTGCAACGTAACTTGCGCCCAAGCGTTCTGGCATAAAGAAATCTAACTGTAAAGTGCCGCAGCCCCAGCTTCTGCCTAAACAGTCCTTCATTTCAAATCCAATTTTCGGGCCGTAAAAAGCCCCGTCTCCGGGCGCCAGTTTCCAAGGAATATGATTTTGTTTTAGGGTGTCTTCTAAGGCTTTTTCTGCTTTATTCCACATTTCTTCCGTGCCCACGTGTATGGCGGGGCGTGTAGATAATACGATACTGATGTCTTCAAAATTAAAATCGTTATAAATGTCTTGAGCTAAATGTATAAATCGAGTGGCTTCTTCTTGGATTTGTTCTTCCGTACAGAAGACATGGCCATCATCTTGTGTGAAAGCGCGAGTGCGTAATATACCGTGCAAAGCACCCGAAGGTTCATTGCGGTGGCAACAACCAAATTCGGCGAAGCGTAAAGGAAGATCGCGATAGCTTTTTAAACCTTGATTGAAAACTTGAATATGTGCAGGACAACTCATGGGTTTAATGGCAAAAACATGTTTTTCAGATTCTGTAATAAACATGTCTTTATGGAATTTTTCCCAGTGCCCTGATTTTTCCCATAAGGAACGATCCAGTATTTGTGGCGTCCGTATTTCTTGATAACCCTGTGCTGTTAATTTTTCGCGGATATAATTTTCTAAGATGCGATACAAAATCAAGCCCTGGGGGTGCCAAAACACCATACCGGGCCCTTCTTCTTGAATATGAAATAAATCCAGTGCTTTTGCAATTTTGCGGTGATCACGTTTTTCTGCTTCTTCTTGAGCGGTGAGGTATTTTTCAAGGTCTTCTTTTGTCGTCCAAGCTGTACCATAAATACGTTGCAGCATTTCATTTTTGGAATCCCCTCGCCAATATGCGCCGGCAATTTTTGTTAATTTAAATATTTTTAAGAATTTTGTGTTAGGAACATGAGGGCCGCGACATAAATCGATGAAATCGCCTTGTTGATAAAGAGAAAGGGTTTCATTGTTTGGGATAGCCGAAATAATTTCGGCTTTATAGTGTTCGCCTATCTCTTTAAAAAAAGCAATGGCTTTTTCGCGTGACCATTCTAAACGTTGTATTGGAAGATTTCGTTTTACTATCTCATGCATTCGTTTTTCGATCGCAGAGAGTTGTTCAGAGGTGAAAGGGGTTTTACAAGAAAAATCATAATAAAAACCATTTTCGATAACTGGGCCAATGGTGACTTGTGCTTCAGGAAATAATTCTTTGACTGCATGTGCAAGCAAGTGTGCGCTGGAGTGTCGTAAAATTTCCAAGCCTTCTTCATCCTGAGCTGTGATAATTTGAATTGCTGTATTTTCTTTTACGATAAAAGACGTATCGACCAAACGCCCCTTTATTTTTCCTGCCAACGCGCACTTTGCAAGTGAGGGGCTTAAGTCTTGTGCGATTTTATAAATAGGGACAGGCGCATCATAATGACGCTGACTACTGTCAGGCAAAGTAAGCGTAATAGGCATAGAAAAGGCAGTCCGTGTGATGGTAGGCACGAGTGGGATCGAACCACCGACCACCACCATGTCAAGGTGGTGCTCTACCACTGAGCTACGTGCCTATGAAAAGTCATAGAAGATAGCATTCAAGAAAACAGGAATCAATTCCTTATTGCAGATGAAATTTTTAGTGAAATCATACCATGGGTTTCAGTATCATAAATTTCAGAAGGGAAAAGAGCGGGGTTTTTAAAGGATTTTCCAGAAATTATCAATTTTTTTACCGATGCTTTTCGAATAAAATTTTGCAAACTTCTTGTGATTGGGCCATATCGTGGTGTTATTAGGATGAAAGCATCAGGCAGAGGCATTTCTAATAAATTTTTAAACCCCTGAACGGATAAATGTCCTGTTAAGATAACGTTTTCTTTTGAATTTGAAATTAATAAAACACAGGATGGCGCTTTATCATTTTCATTTTTTTCTATAGAAGGATAAATAATTTTAAATTGAAACTGTTCCCATTCCCACATCATACCGGCATGACAAGATTGCACAGAGGCATGGGCGAATAATTCAGGTGTAATAGAAATAATCTTTTTAACAGGAAACTCATTCACAAGACTTTGAGTGCCCCCATAGAGCAATTTATCATTACTGCTAATCAATAAAATGTCGAGAAAGTTTATTTTTTGTGTTCGTAGAAAAGGAATAATAAATTGACTTCCTGCTTCATGTGTTTCGTCCTTTTTAAATCCCGTATCAAAAAGTAAATGATGATGTAAAGTTTGTATTAAAACAGATTGTCCTCTTTCAACATCAAGGACTGTAAACTTTATTTCGTTATTTTTGAGCACAGGATAATGAATGAAAAGGGGCAGACACCATAAGACACTTAAATATTTGCAAGGAAAGCCACGCGGACTTAGAAACAACAATAGAGAGAGGAAGGTGGTGATCATAAAAACAGGAGATGAGAAAGCAAGATGAAATTGTAAAAAAGACAAATTCGCCATACTTTCTAGGAAATGCCAAAGAAATTGAAATAATTTATCTGCTAAATAAAAAAAGAAATGGCTTAAAAAATTATTTTTTATAAAAAATAAACCGGTAAAACACAGGGGTAAAATAATCCAACCCACAAAAGGAACCGCAACAAGATTGCTGGCAAAACTGACGAGGCTGATTTGCTGGTAGAACA
>MGYM01000049.1:8252-9432 GCA_001801745.1 Gammaproteobacteria bacterium RIFCSPLOWO2_02_FULL_38_11 | reverse complement strand
AGCCAGGCCGACATAGGTTTGATACGGCCATGCAAGCCATAAAGGATCAGCGCCACCGAAGCAAATGAAAGCCAAAAACCTTCTTCAAAAATAAAAAGCGGATTAATCACAAGTAAGAAAAACAAAGCCACACTAAAAGAAGTTAATTTAGATAATTGTTTTCGACATAATGCGCCGATTAAAAACACGCAAAGCATTATTAATGCACGCAATGTAGGAATTGAAAATCCGGCCAAGGCGCTATAGAGAAAAGCGACGATCAGGGCGCTCCAGTATGCGGCCAGCGGTGCAGGTAAACTTAAAATTAATTTTTTATTTGCTTTCCAAAAAAAATAAACAAAACTCATTGTAAAAGTGCAGAGAAACCCAATATGAAGACCTGCGATTGCGATGAGGTGATTGGTGCCTGTTGCCTGAAGTATTTTCCACTGTGTGCTTGTTACGCCATTTCTCAAACCCACCGTCAGTGCAGTTAAAAAAGGAGAGTAATCAGAGTGGGTTAGATTTGTAATATGTATTGCAATTTTTTCTCGTAATCGAGGAAGTGTATAACGCAAAGGATGTGATTTCAGGAATTCAAAGTCAGCTGAAGACACAACAAAGCCTTGCATTTTAATTTTTTTTGCCATGGCCCAATGTTCATAGTTAAAACTGCCTGGATTCTTTGGGCTACGAATTTCTTTCAATCCTATTAAGCATTCCCATTCTGTGCCCACATGTAAAAAAGAAGGTGAGTAAGCCCAGGTTAATTTTGTTTTGACAGGCGTAATGGGATGATGATTTATCTCATCAATCAAAAAATCAAATCGTGATTTTTCCTGATGTGTTTCTGGAATGGAAGTGATGATTCGGCGTGGTTTTATTATTTTATTTTTGAAATGTGAAAAATCGTGTTGATGAAACAGGTTCTCTTTCTTTACCCAAAGCATACCCAGCAAAAAAAAGATAATAATAAAATAAATAATTGCGTTTTTTTTGAAATAAATTTTATATAAAAGAAGGCTAAGAGAAAAAACAGAAAAATAAATATAGAAAAAAGAAGGAGCAAAAGCCGCAAGTGTGATGCCGAATAAAAAAGCGATGGAATGAGGTAAAAGTAACATTATTATTATTTTTTTTAGTTGTTCGACTTAGTCGATTATAGTTTTGAGTAGTGTAGTTCGATAACTTTTGCACAAGG
>MGYM01000049.1:0-8181 GCA_001801745.1 Gammaproteobacteria bacterium RIFCSPLOWO2_02_FULL_38_11 | reverse complement strand
CATGCGCTGCAATAGTAACGATCACGGGAATCATAGGTTTAACGCCCATAACACGCAAGCTATAGCCGTTGGCTTGTGCGATTTTCTTTAAAAAAGGTTCAACGGGGCCTGACCAATCCACTGAAACGGACTCTCTCATATTTAATTTACTGGGATTAGGCAACCTATCCATCGATTTTGCGGGCAATTGTGCTTGTTGGATTTCAGCGAGATGAGACAATGAATGACTGATAGAATCAGCCGCTTCTGCCAATTTGACTGCAGCGGGATCTGTATCAGCGGGTGGCGTCATGCTTGTTTTACATGCCGTTAAACTGAGCGTCAGTAAAAAAAACAAAATAGTTTTACACATGTAAATTTATCCGTTCAAACTGGATTGAATAGGGAGCGTCATTTTAGCACCACCAGGAAGTTGTAGTGTGACATTATTGGGAGTGATATCACTTACAGTGCTTTGATCAGGCATGATCATGCCGGGTGTAACAATCGTGTATTCCCCATTTTTTGCTAGAATCGCACTCCATTTTCCTTCTTTGCTTCCGATGAACACAACTTTGTAATTTGTTGGGGCATTGTTTGTAGGTTGTTGGGAGAAACTGGTCTGAGTAAGTGCGATAGAATTAGCGTTTGTGTTGATTGCCTGTTGTTGTTGCAAGTTTGGAAAAGGATTATTTCCATAGGTGACTTCAGTCAAAATGCGAGTGGTTTCTGCTTTTGCTTTTGCTGTATTTTGATTTGCGATTGCAATAGCAGTGATTTGTTCTGCTAACATACGTTTAGCTTGAGCAAGCTGATATTCATCGATGGTTTGTAAATATTCTATTTGTTGTGGTGGAAGTAATTGGGGTGTGGCTGTGGTTGAAGATGTCATGGGAGAGAGAATAGAAGTAGAATTTTCATTAGCAGAAAGCGCGGAAGGGGAAGGCATAGGTGTTGTAGCGCCAGTTTTTTCTATGATTTTAGTTTTTGTATTGGATAAAGCAGGCTCAGCCTGAGCCGTGGGTTTATGAAATAAACTTTTGATTTGCCAAATTAAAAAAATAATAAGTACGATAAGGATGAATAAAATAATTTTTTGCCTTTTATCAAGATTCATAAGTTTCAATCCTCAAATTTTAGGTTCCATAAATAGAAAATGTAATTTTACCTGAAATCAAACCCTCGGTGATTGTGAAATTAACATTTTCTAACACAATGGGTTGTTTTATAAAAGAAAGTGCGATTTGACGTAATAAATTAGTTGAGGCATTCAGTAATGTTAATTCTAGATTATATTGCTTGTAAGCATTGAAATTTTTTATTTCTGCTAAGCGAAGTGCAGGGTAAGGAAGAAATTTCAGTGTGGTATCGTAAGTGTATCTATAGACCGAAAGTGCGGCATTAGCGCCTGTGTTAGCGCCAACAGCGCGATCAAACAATCTTAAATTTTTTGAAAGCGAGACGCCTGTTTTAAGCGGTTCGAGACGGAATTTATAGCGTGTAGCCCAGCGCATCAGCCAAGCAAATTTTCCGTAAGTAGACGTTGCTTCTGCTTGAAACAATAAATTGTCATAAGAGATATGAGTGATTGTCCAACCTGGCAATCCCAAGAGCGTATCAATTTGATCGCATAATTGCATAATAATTTGTGCGGGTTCAGGCGAGGTCAGTGCATCCTGCATGCCTTGATAAGGATTCAAGTAATTAATTTGGATCAACGGTGCTAATTTCGCTGCTTCTTTTGGCCGCATTTTTTTATAAAAATAACCCAAGATGATTAATGCGATAATGCTACCCACGATCAGTGGTGTATAGTTTTGTGGAAGATGAAGTCGTCGGACAGCTTTATCAATCGGTGCTAACTCTGTATCCCAACCCACTTCTAATGTTGGAAAAACAGGGGCTTCTAAAGTATGAAACGAATTTACCATCGAAGATTCGAAACTAAATTTCCCGGCTGTGGTTGTTTCTGCAATGGGTACATCGCCGTGCACATAGATATCGAATTTAGGTTTATCTTCCAAGAGTAAGAGCGCTGCTAATTCTGAAATGATATTACTTTTGGTTAGCGCAGTTGAGACATAAAATTGTCTATTATGGATGATCACTAAAAGAATTTGATCTTGTGTGTCAGGCAGGGGTTCGCAATAAATTAAATTATCAGGTTTTCTATCGAAGTGCGTCCAGATTGAGGGACCGAAAAGATAACCTTGGTCAGGAGAGAAAGCAGCTTCAATGGTTTGCCCTGCATAGCGAAGGCTAGCGAATTTCCCATGCATATTTGCAAGAGTATGCAATTCTTTTTTAAGTAAGCTTGTTTTTTTAAGGACAATGGCTTCATGGTACGCATTAATGACAAAGCGTATCCCGTCCTTACGTACGATGACCGTCATTCGTTATCATTCCCTAAAATCGTGGGTGTAATCAAAAGGATTGTTTCGCCAGTATTATTTGATGCACCTACGCCACCCAGGATACCTGTTCCTAAGAAGGAATTTTTTGCTGTTTTATTGGTAATTTGTTTGTAACCTGATAAAACCAAGGTTCCGCCAGAAGGAATAACGGAGCGTTGATTAAAGCGTTTTTCGTCTATTGTAGGTGTTGAAATGGTTTGTGATCCTGAGCTTGCTGTTGAGAAGCTGGGTGGATTTGAAATAGACGTGGTTAATTGTAAGTAAACATTTTTTCCTTGAATCTTAGGTAAGACATCAATAACAAAGCCGGAATTGACGATGCCAGGTGTAAGTGCTGTTTGTGATGTACCGGACGTGCCTGTGACGGTTGTTGTCACTTGAGCAAGATAACCTGTTTGCGTATTAATATAAATTTCGGCGACTTGATTATTAAGTGAGATAACGCTGGGTTCTGTTACCACGGATGTGTGGCCTTGTTGATTAAGGGCACTTAAGAAAGCTTGTGTTGGACTGGGGGGGCCGCCTGCTTTTTGTGCTGTTACAGCGGTAGGTAGAATGACCCAACTTAATGCGGGGATAGAGGTAGAATCAAAACCTGCAATCGTGACAGGCTGAGCCATAAGACCTTGGACACCCAAAGAACCTGCGATGAGATTCCAATTGATACCGTAATCAAAGCCTTGTTTTGCAGTGAATTCGATGACTTGTACGCGTATTAACACTTGTCTTGATAATTCTTTATTGAGTTGATTTAAATAAATTTCAACCGATCTCACATTTGCAGGACGATCTTGTATCGTGATAGAGGTGGTGGATTGTGAAATCGTCATACGTCCTTCAGGGGATAATAAATTTTTAATTGTTTCTTTGAGATCATCCCAAATGGATAATTTTCCAGATAAATTAGTAAATTGACTCGACATGTCTGTTGAGCCTGTCACTATCATACTTGCGCTAGAAACAGATTGTCCGCCACCGCCACCACCACCACCACTGCCACCCGCAGAAGCAGCACCGGTTTGTCCTAAAAGATAATTCACTTCACCGGGGACAAAGGCCACTTGGAAGGTTTTGGTCATGAGTCGAGACCATTCAATCGTTCTATCTTTGAGTTCATAACCATAATTCGATTGTACGCTCATATAATCTAACGCATCGTCCAGCGAACCGCTGTAATCGAAAGATAAAATCATGTTTTTTATTTCATTGCTTTGATAAGCAACCAAGCCATCCGTGCCCTTTAAAAGATCTTTCATGTAAAAATCAAAGGGTAATGAGCGTCCTTTTAAAGTAACGTGTTGTTTAAGCCAAGTGGGCGTGTGTTTTAAGCTTTGGGGCGTGGGATCAACATAGGGTTCACATTTAATATTAACGATATGATGATCACGATCCACGATGGCAGGATGATCTTTTATGCTTTTAGTTGCCTTGGATTGACCGTCTTGTATATCGTCGTACATGGGTGGCGTTAAACAACTTGTTAACCCGGCAGAAAGAGTGAGTAGATACAGTAAATAAAGGGGTTTTTTAGTCATAATAATACTTCCTTGGTGTTACGACAGCGATGTGATTTGCGTAATAAAATGTAATTTCAAGTGGAAATTGTTTTAAAATGACATTCATGATTTCAGGTAAGCTTGCCCCAGTGACTTTCGCAGTGCCTATCCAGCGATAATCAACAGGCACATCCCACACAATACGATTCCATCCAAATTGTTTAGCGATACGCTCCGTATTACTTTTTAGAGAACCATCATAAATGATGGCCACTAATTTTTTTGATGTAGGAGGCGGTGTGCAGTGGGGAGACTTAAAAGACATTTGATCAATATCACGAGACGAGGAAGTTTGATTTTCAGTCTTGTTGCAAGGAGATGTGTTTACGGGCATGGTGCTGCAAGGCTTGTTTGTTTTGCAAGGTGCGCACGTGGGTTTTGTGAGTGTAGGGGATTGCCATTTTTTATCGGACATGTTGTTAGGGCAGCGTTTCGTAGCACAAGGTTCTTGTTGATCTGAAACAAAAAAATTGGCCAGAGCGCAATTTGTCATACCCAATAAAACAAAAAAAGCAGAGATAAAATAAATTTTGAGGTTGCTCATTGCTTGATTCTCTCCTTGTTGTGCATGAGGCTTTGAATTTTTAAATTAAAAATTTTTTAGAGCAAGATAAAATAGCTCAAGAAATTTCAATTTAAAAAAATAGGAAAATTATTCGTACGGTCCTTGTAATGAAAGTAGTGTTTTTTTATAGAGAAACGAATAACTTTGTGTCAATTAATATTCCATTACGTTATCGCAAAAATCAAATTGAGTAAAGCAAGAAAAAAAGATTTAAGGATTGTTTTTGCGCAATTTTAGATCGTTTAATAAAAGTAAACTCTGTGTGAGGATAAAAATTGAAAAAATACTTACGAAAAGGACTTCTAAAACAAATCTCAAAATCATTTGAATAATAGGATTATGAAAATCAGGAAAGAAGTGGTGCGCATAGAGTCTTATGCACGCAGATAAGCTGATGTAAAGAATACTAGGCAAGATAATACTTATAAAAGTACGCCACCAATGATCTTTAATCAAAAAAACGCTTTCTAGAAAACCGCGTATCGGATCAATGTTGTTGGTGATGAGTAAAGGATAATAAATAAAAAGTATGCCGAAAATATAAATGCCGGGGATAATCAGTGCGGCATAACCGAGGATAAGTGCGACAAATGAAATAAGGCTTGCAAAGATTAAAAATATTGTTTTTAGACAGATAGTTCCAGGAAACGTTTTTAAGCTTAAGGGTTTTTGTGTCAGAAGCATGTTTAATTTTGTGAGATAAGTAGCATAAGAAAATAAAGAGATAAGGCCTGAAAATGATATCGAAAAAATGATTTTTACTTTAAAAGAAGCGATGTAAAAAAAGTTGAGAAGATACAAGGTATGTTCTGATGCTAACAGCGGGAGGGCAGTAAATAGTAGAGCGAAGAAAATGACTTTGCTAAAAATTATGCGCCATAATTGAAAAGAATGAGAATATATTTCTGAAATAGTGAGAGCGTGGTCGGGTAGCAAGATAAGTCCTTCATTTGTTGAAATTGTCCTTGAATCACTATAACTTAAGGTTTTTGTTGACGCAATTCCTGGAGGATGCATGTTGAGATTCTGTTTTTTGATGTTTTTGGTTTTTGCGAGTTTGCCCGTTTATGCTGTAGCAAGTTGTAAAAGCCTCTTGGTGCCAACGGCGCGGTTATCACAATCAGAAATTAATAGTCTTATCCCATTAAGTCCTGATTTTCTAAAAAAATACGGACAAACTTTATTTTTTGATCACGATTCGCCTGTCTCGGGTAATGAAAAGGGGCAAGTTACTTTAGTGGATTTTTATGATTACCAGTGCGCTTACTGTAAAAAAATTGCACGACCTTTGGCGAGATTAGGAGATTCTTTTCCTGAGATGCGCTTAGTTTATAAACCTTTGCCGATGTTTGGTGATGAGTCCAGAGCTGCAGCGATGGCAGTTATCTCTGCGGGGAGTCGGTTTTATGATCTCCACAATCGTTTAATAGAACAGTCTAATTTATCTGAATCCAGTATTCGTCAACTGGCTGAAGAATCTCATGTGCCGGCAAGTGTTTTGAAGAGTAAAAAAGAAATGGCTGAGCATGAATTAAATCGAAATTTAGAATTAATGGATAAATTAGATTTGACGGGTACGCCCAGTTTTGTCATTGCACGTGTGACACCCAGTCAATTTCAAAAAGGAGAGTATGGCGCTGTCAGTGCTTATTTTATTTCTGATGTGTTAGACGTTTCTGCTTTGAAAGAGTTAGTAAAACAATTTTCACAGAACCCATGTTGATATAATTAGGGACACGCCCTACTAGCAAAGGACAAGATTCCGACTGTCTTCTAAAGCCCTTTTTATGACAAGAAGTAATAATTTCTTATCCAGTGGTTTCATCAGAAGATCGTATATTCCATTTTGAAATGCGTTGATTTTTTCTGATTTTTCAGCGTTGGCTGTGATCATGATGACAGGGATTGCGCGTAGCGTGGGATGCGTTTTAAGGGATTTTAGTAGCGCGCTACTATCTATGTCAGGTAGAACACGATCTAAAAAAATAAGAGAGAAGTCGTCAGGGGTGCGAAAAAGTAATTCCGATGCCGTTGTGCCTTTTCGAAGACAAGTGCTTGTGTACATTGAATTTCGAAGATGATTTTTGATTACAGTGCATGTCAGCGGATCATCATCAATGATGAGAATTGATTTTTTTTCCATAAAACTCCTTTCTAGAGCGTGAAAGTATACAGGATTAGTTTGTTCGAGTAAGCATTAACTGAAAGAGATGGATGCCCAGTGAAATCAGCGATAAGACAATCACAGCGATGATTGCTGCCATCATGCCTTCGATATGAAAGCCAGGGACGAAGAGAGAAGCTAGCCATAAAGTAAAAGCATTGATGATAATGGAAAATAAGCCAAGTGTTAAAAAATTGATCGGAAGCGTAATAAGCAATAAAATAGGGCGGAGGGTCGCATTGAAAAACCCAATGACGAGTGCCGCGATAATCGCGCTGAAGACGTTAGTGATCACAAAGCCGGGTATGAGATAGGCTGTTAGTAAGAGCGATAAGGTACTCAGTAAAAGTGAAAGTATGAAGTGCATGCTTGTTTCCTTCCTTTAGAGAAAAAATGGTAATTGATTACTCCGTATCACCGAACGCCCATTGGCTGCCAAGGTTTTGTGAGAATTTTCCCTCAAAATCCTCACATACTGACGTGTATGCTCCGGTTTTTCGGAAAAATTCTCACAAAACCTTGTTTGCCACTGTGCGTTCACTTGAATTCAATACCTTACTGAGCGGTGACAAAAAATGAAACTCGTGATTCTTGATCGTGACGGTGTTGTTAATTATGACTCTGAGCACTATATAAAGTCGCCGGAAGAGTGGATTCCTATTCCAGGTAGTCTTGAAGCCATTGCGACATTAAATCGTAAAGGATACACCGTCACAATCGCGACAAATCAGTCAGGTATTGGGCGCGGATTTTATAATGAAATGCAATTAGACGCTATTCATCAAAAAATGCAAACAATATTAAAGGTGCACCAAGGCAGAATCGATCGTGTTTTTTATTGTCCGCATTTGCCCACGCAAGCTTGTAATTGTAGAAAACCCGCGCCCGGTTTGCTCCAGCAAATTGCCGCGCATTATCAGTGTGATTTAAATGCCGTGCCCTTTGTGGGTGATTCTTTAAGAGATATACGTGCGGCTTGTGCTGTTGGGTGTCAACCTGTGTTGGTACGTACGGGTAATGGCGCGGCAGTAGAAAGTTTATTAAAAGAAATTGCCTCTCATGTGTGGGTATATGATGATTTAGCTGCGTTTGCTGAAAGCTTATGAGTGTTGCAATCAAAGCAGCCATGCCTTCTTTACAATCTCGTGCGGAAAAATTATCAAGAGAATTTCATCTTCCTTTGTTTTCTGAAAAAAATAATTTTAATTATTTTTTGAATGTAACAGAGGAACATATTGAATTAATTTCCAAAAAAGAAAAAAATTTCTTACCGATCTATGTAGATTTTTTAGAGGATAAATTTTTACGACGAACTTTTAAAAAAGATCTTTCAGAAGAATTGCTTGCCAAAGCAGTAGGCATTAAGAAAAACAATAAACTGCAAGTGTGGGATTTAACGGCCGGCTGGGGGTGTGATGCTTTTTTATTAGTGATGATGGGCTGTGATGTCAGAATGATAGAACGTTCAGCCCCCATGATGATTTTGTTGCAGGATGGCTTGGA
>MGYM01000048.1:1310-6118 GCA_001801745.1 Gammaproteobacteria bacterium RIFCSPLOWO2_02_FULL_38_11 | reverse complement strand
TGTACCCGTTTCAAAAACTTGTTTTACTTCCTGGTCTGTTCGGGAAGGTGATAAAGGCGATCGTGATTGAGGCAGATTTTCTTTGTTTTTATTGTTGCTCTGTACTTGCTCTTCCATAAATATCTCCAAAAATTCAAAAACGAACAATATTAAACCATAATCTGATCTAAAAGTAAATATTTTATTAATATTAAGGGATTATTAATGCGATATCTTTGTCCTGCTTATTAACAGAGGTTTTTTGAGAAGCTGAGTCCAAGGTGAAGCGAGGGGTTGGCAGTAAGGCATGATATTTTGAAAATAGGCTGGACGAGATAATCAAAATAAGAGGACGTGTTTTTTTAAAGGATTCAAGTGCGGCGGTGTTTTGAGGAAAGTCTCGGAAAGACGAGGGGAGTGCTCGGGGTTGCAGATAGAAACTGATACGGTCATCAGCCCCGATGCTGATGAGCTGCCATTCATCCCAGGGTTTGAGTTTGATGGCTGTGGTTTTGATTAATCTTACAAATGGTTTGATGCCATAATAATGAAAATATAAATTTTGAAAACAGGAAAACCATAAAAGCAAAACAAGATAAAATGGGATAATGAAATGATAAAATATTTTTTTTAGATAATGTGTTTCCAGAAAAAAAGCGATCCACAAGGCAGTGAAGGGGAGGAGGGGCAAAATATAATAAGAGCGTCTTGAGCCGCTGACAGTAAAAAATAAAAAAATAAAAACAGTTGAAATTAAAAATGTTTTTTGTTGTTTTGAAAGGGGGGTGGGCTTTTTAAAAAAACAAGGAATTGAAATTAAAGACCAAGGCAATAAATAATAAGGCAAATAAATAAAATAAGTAGTCCAATGGCTTTGATGATCAAAGGGTGACAAAAAGCGCAATACATTTTCTCGGTAAACCAAATACAAACTGTTTTCGTGCAGGGTGTTCTGATGTGCGATTAGGAAAGGCAGTGTGTAGATGAACAAGTTAATGAAAACACTCAATAAAAATTTAAAATTCAAATGTGTTGTTAATTTTTTTGATGCAATCAAGTCAGGTAACACCACCAGACCGACGAGGATGATGGCAACGGGGCCTTTGATTAAAGCGCTTGTCGCAAGGACAAAACAAAAGATAAAATAGGAAAAAAAATCCGTTTTGTTTTTTTTAATAAAATACAAATTAACTGCTAGGAGTATACTGGCAACATTCAGCATATCGCTGCTTGCGATGCGACTCCAGAAAATAAAAAAATAAGAAGTTAATAAAATCCAGCTTGCCTTGTTTGCGATATGTGGGTTAAAAATTATTTTTCCGATGGAAGGTGTGCAATACAAAACGACAAGCCCTGCGCAAGCGCTTGGTAGGCGAAGCCCCCATTCGTTCAGCCCGAAGAATTTTGTGCTGAGTAACATAAACCAATACGACAGAAGGGGTTTATCATAATAAGGGGAGCCTGCTAAATGAGGATGAAAATAATCGCCAGAAACATGCATATACCAAAGAATATCGGCCCAGCGCCATTCTTGTGTCCAGAGATCAGCCCCAGACAGTGTTGAAAAAAGTAAAAGGGCGGCGGCAAGCCAAAAGACAAGTGTGTTTTCTTTTGCGGTCATTGTGTGATGGGTAGGATTTTAAGAATGAAATAAAGAAAAGTAGCCTGTAAAGTAGCCTGTAATGAGCGTAGCGAATTACAGGAAATAAGCACAACGTGGAGCACCATGGATTTAAAATTTCCGTTTGGGTAAGGGTGGAATGGGAGATATCCCTAATTTTACATGCCAATAATCCCAAGATCGATAAGTGAAGATCCCTGGAGGGGCTTGTAACAAAATTTTTTTTAATAAGGCGTCGTTGACTTCTTGGCGTAGAGACTGGATATCTTCCCAGGCGCCAGCATTCATCACATGAGATAGGAATAGAGGGGCATGTTGGCAAGCCCATTCGGTGGAATTCCACCAAACATAGCGTTCTGCCAAGCGTTTTAAACCATGCGTTAATTTCAATGAGGTGGATTTCATACTATTATCAATAGTGTTGCCTAATAGACTATATTTTAAAGGAATTACCGATGAATCAAAAGAAAGAAATTTCCGCGTCAATTTTATCAGCTAATTTTGCGAAATTAGGTGAAGAAGTTAAAAGTGTGATTCAGGCGGGGGCTTCCCGTATCCACATTGATGTGATGGATAATCATTATGTCCCGAATTTAACGGTAGGGCCCCTGGTGTGTCAGGCCTTGCGTGCAGAAGGGATAACGGTGCCGTTGGATGTGCATCTGATGGTAGAGCCTGTCGATGCTTTGGTACCTCTATTTGCCAAGGCGGGTGCGACGCGCATTGTGTTTCACCCTGAAGCGTCAAAGCACAGTGATCGTACTTTGCAATTGATTCAAGATGTTGGATGTGAAGCGGGTTTGGCTTTTAATCCTGCGACCCCGCTGGATTATTTAGACTATGTCTTGGATAAAGTGAGTGTTATCTTGATCATGTCGGTGAACCCAGGATTTGGAGGTCAAAAATTTATTTCTTCTAGTTTAAAAAAAATAAAACGTGCACATGAGTTGATTTTAGAGAGTCGTTATCCCATTCATTTAGAGGTGGATGGCGGCATTAAAGCAGATAATATTGAAAGTATTTCAAAAGCAGGCGCTAACATTTTTTGTATGGGTTCTGCAATTTTTGAAAGTAAAAATTATTCAGCGAGTATTCAAGAATTTAAAAAATTAATTGTGGCGAGGTGCCCTTAAATATAAGCAAGAAGGGTTATTTTTTTAGGAGTCTTGATGAGGATGTCAAAGAATAACGCCTAAAACCTCAAGCACTGCTTGATAAACTTGTTGCATAAAATTTTCGTCGCATATAAGTAATGGTCCAGTTTGCAAGCGACTATTATCTAATGCACATAGCTGATCAATTAATAAATCAGAATCTTTAAATAATTTATTTTTTGCTTTTATCCGAAGACGAAGTGGTGCCGCATCTTCTACTAGTTTGGTTGTGAGTGGGATAATCAGCGTGGAGGGATGCTTAGCATCTAATAAAATTTGATTTTGTATGATTAGAACGGGCCGTGTTTTACCAGGTTCCGTTCCGAATCTAGGGTCTAAATTTGCTGTCCAGATTCCACCCTGTTTAAAGTTGTGGGTCATTTCTAATCTTGTTAAATTCTTTATTTACTACCATGCTTTCAGCGCGAGTTTTTAAGCTAGCCTCGATAAGCCTTTTTTTGGTGTATTCTTTTTTTAAACATTGATTAAATTGCTCAATTGCCTTGCGAATATAGAGTGTTCTTTTTAAATGCAAAGACGTTGCGCATTCATCCGTTTCCTCAAGCAACTCTTCTGATAAGCGAATTGATACAACAGTCATATCAAGTCTCCCGAAGTGTAGTTTATTTTGTAATACTAGTTTGTATCTTTATTGTTGTCAAGATCATTGGATAGAATTCGGTCGAGAGAAATCTTTGGGGACACGTCCTATTCAAACGCATCTTTGATCCAAGTGATGTTGGGTTTATTCAAAGAGCCGGATAAAGCCAACACATCGAAACGACAAGGCGTGGTGTCTTCTGATAATTTTTTTCTTGAAAGATAAGCGTAGGCAGCATGAATAATTCTTTTTTGTTTTCTGCCGTCAATGCTTTCTTCAGGTGAACGATAGGTTGTGTTTGAACGAAAACGTACTTCCACAAAAACTAATGTAACATCGTCTTGCATGATCAAATCGATTTCGCCTAAACGTGTGCGAAATTGAGATTGCAATAATCGTAAACCTTGTTTTTTTAGAAAATCAGCAGCAATTTTTTCGGCCATGTCGCCTTTTATTTTTTTTGTAATAAGAGTTTTGGATAAACAACGATCCCATTTAAATTTTTTTTTAAGAAAGAGAAGCAATTTGCCCATTAACGAATTGTCCGCAAGTCAGTGTGCGCGTAATGCGTTGGTTCTTCAGACGAAGCGTGCCGGTGACACCTTCATAATGCGCGTTTTTGTTTGAACTTAAATAAGGAAGTTGGTAAATCAAACGATAAGCATCCAAACCCAAGGCATATAAACGGATATCAAAACCGGCTTCGGGGTGCAATGCTTTTAATTGTGATGTAGCATGCTGCATTTCTGGCGTGGGGTTGATCACCCAAGGGATATCACAGAAGTAAACACCTTCGAGATCTTTATCTTCTGCTGAGGCCATACCACTGTAAACAGATGAAGTCGCGTAAATGGGAATAGTATTCAAACCATAAAAACGAAAAAGTGCAGCGAGGCTTCGTGCTTGTTCGGGATTGGCGGCAAGTAACACGGCATCAAAACGAGGTGTTTTTAATTTATTTGCATTTTCCATGTCAGGAACCAGTGTTTGGAGTTGATCAAGAATATTTTGTTCGGGGCTTAATGAAAAATCTGCAACGATTTTTCCGCCCAAGTTTTCCCAATTTTCAGAAAATTGTTTTTTCATGTTTTTCCCCCAAGCATCTGCCGAGGTGACGATTAAAACTTTACGGTGTCCGGCTTGTTTTGCCAAAGCGGTTACTTGCGTGATTTCATCTAAAGGAGATAAACCAAATTCAATTAATTGAGGCGGCAAGAATCCTTCGCTGTAATTCAATGCCAATGTGGTGGTGGGTAGTTGTGTTTGATTTGCAAGGAATTTTACTTGATTTTTTTCTAAAGGACCCACAATGAAAGTGGTGGTTTGTTCGGATGCTTTTTTATAATTTTCACTCATCGTATGAGAAGCGGTGTCGATGAGTGTAATACTGGCTTTGCTGGGATCCTGATAATAAGCGGCAAAAAACCCATCGCGAATAGCGCTTGCTTTTTCT
>MGYM01000048.1:0-1291 GCA_001801745.1 Gammaproteobacteria bacterium RIFCSPLOWO2_02_FULL_38_11 | reverse complement strand
GGAGTAACAAGCTGACTTGTTGTTTGCCCGTGATAGTGGGCAAGGGTTTCATGTTTTTTTGATGTTCGGGCGGCGTGTGCATGCTGCCACAAGCTGTGAGTATAAAGAACAAAAAAACAATGAAAAAACGAAGCGATGTCATGCGAAGCATTCCCAAATGAAAGAAAAGTTAAAATAATTTTAGCAGAATTTCAGGCTTTCTTAAGGTGTTAATTAAAATATTTTTTTATAATGTAATAACTTGATTTTATTTAGAGGTGTCAGTGATGCCACAACAGGATCAGAAATTGAAACCAACAGTGATTCTTGTATATGACGGACAAGTGAGAGCAAGCAATGAAGTGGAAAAACATCTGGATGAAAAAGAATGCCAGATTACTCTTGTTTCCTCACAGCAAGAGGCTTCATCGCTTCATCTAAATAAAAAGAAAAGAAGTGTGTTATTCGTGATTGATGCCTCGTGTTATAACATTCAACCCCAAATAGAAAATTTGGAAATATTACGTGGTGCGGTTCTTCGTTCTGGGGATTCTCCCCTCATCGTTATTGTTAATTCAATTGAGACTTACCAACCGATAAAACAGGCAGTGGCTGACTTCAAGAAAAGCTTGGGTGACGATGCATCTGTTTTTAATTTTACTGAGTGTGAAAGTCAAGATCAGTTATTTAGCTTGAAAAAAGATTTGAGCTTTGCAGTCAAAGATTTTGAAAACTATAATATTACATTTGAAAAAACTAAAAATATTTTGAATAAACTGAAAGCAATAACGAAAGAGTATGAGCAACATTTAAAAAACACCAGCAGGGCTTCATCGAATAATGAAGAAATTAAAAAAATTGAAAAAGAAAAAGAAAGTTTCATTGAAACCCTCTGTGATACACTTAATGAAAGTTCAATATTAGAAGAAACCACTGAAAATGAAATAAAAAAATTGGAATCAGCATTGAAGTTTATTAAAGAGAATATTCCTATGTTGCAAAAACGCCGTGATGTAGCATCTGAAAAATTTCTTATAGGCGTTGCTGCTGTTGTGGGAATACTCATCCCCATTCTTGGCCTGCTTGCAGCCATGGGAATCTCAGGACTCGTGACAAAAGGTGAGAAGTTTCGTTTTTGGAAAACACATGGAGCACTCATGGCAGAAGAAGCGATAGAGCTTATTGAAAAGGCTGAAATTTCTTTTCCCAAACTTAAAAATGAAAAATAATATTCTTTATATTGTTTCAACGCCGCTTGGGAATTTAAGTGATTTTTCTTTTCGTGCGATCGAGGTTTTGAAACAGGTTGATT
>MGYM01000047.1:2480-6571 GCA_001801745.1 Gammaproteobacteria bacterium RIFCSPLOWO2_02_FULL_38_11 | reverse complement strand
ACGGTCTTCCTCCAATAATGAAATATGGAGTCTTTTAGAAAAAGAAAAAGATTTTAGGAATAAAGAAATTTTGATGTTGCTGTTAAAAGCAGGAACAACTTTGTATGATTTGGAAGAGATATTGAAGTCTTTAGACCAGATTTCGTCTGATTTAATTAAAGATCAAGATGTCCTTAAATTCCTTGCTAGTAGTGACTACGGTGTCATTTTTAAAATGTCTATGGCATTGCAGTCTCTGAAGAAGAATCCTGAATTAATCGTTAATTTACGGCAGGCTGGGTTGGGGGTGATACGGGCTTTTTGTGATAGCTTTTTTTGGGTTCGGAAAGAGGTTTGTTTTTCCCAACAAAATTTTAATAATTGCGTAAAATATTCGGATTTACTTCGCAAAGCAATTGCAATAAGTAGAGATACTGCGCCGGCTTTTTTTTCTTATGGTGGTTGGGGTGGGCTTGAGTTTTATGGACGAATTATTAAAGTTTGTGAAAGTGCTTATAATCAGAATCAAACTCAATTTACAGAAGAACAAAAACAGGAAATTAGCGATATCACAATGCAAAAGCAGTCTCCAGCATCCACTTCTTCGACGATTCCTTCCGTGTCACCATTAAGCGTTGTTACAGCATCTTTAGCAACATCTGCTCCGACAGCGTCTTCTTCTTCGGCATCAGTAGTCAATGCAGAGGGTGCGGGTGTTGTGCCTTCAGAGGAGACACGACCCTCTTCCTCTATCTAACTTCGCTGCGTTCATTACAGGCTACATTCCTGTCATTGCGAAAAAATGCGTCGGAGTGATTTTGAAAAAAAACAAGAAAGTTCACGCATTTTTGAAGCAAGCTAGTGCGATACTAAATAAGAATTTAGTTTCTGGATTGCCGCGAAAAACACAAGAAAGCTCTCTCTTTTTTTTGAAACATGGGGTGTGTTTTTCTCGCAATGACTATAATCACGCTTTTATGATGAAATCAAATTTTAATTTTCAATTTTCTGCAAAATATTATTTGAAAAATGCAAAGTGATGCATTCGATTTTAGTGGGGGCGCCGGTTTTTCGTAAGCTGTAAACATAATCCCAACGCTTTAAATCAAAACTGTGTGTTAAGACCGGGGTGCCCATGATGTAACGCACTTGTTGACTCGTCATGCCCGTGCGTAATTGGGATAGCATCTCAGGCGTGATAAGATTGCCTTGCTCTATCGTTTTTTTATAAGGGATATTACTGCAAGCCTGTAGAAAAAAAATAAAAACAAAAATAAAAATAATTTTTAAATGATTCATGAAGGTGCCTCTAAAAATTAAAGTCATGAGCGAGAAAGGTAGAAAAAACAGACGAAAAAGCGGAGTTTATAAATAGTAAATGAGCATTTTGAGGAGGTTTTTTCATACTTTGTCGCCATGAATTTGATTTTTAGAGGTGCCCATCAGGAAATACTCGGTGCTAATTCAGATTTAATGGATTGCTTTAATGAAGACGTAAATCTTCCCGATAATTGCTGCAAAAGATCATTCTCATCATTATAGCGGATGATGTTTTTGCTTTTTAGGATGTCTCTTGTGATCGTTTCTACACTGCCAAAACCATCGATTAAACCTAAGGTTTTTCCTGAAATACCCGTCCATACACGTCCTGAGAAAGTTTCATCCGTTATTTTAAGGCGATTGCCACGTCCCTGCTTTACGTCGTGAATAAAAAGCGAGTGTACTTCGTCTAACATGTGTTTTGCATAAGCTTCATCTTCTTTTGATAAGGGTGAGAAGGGATCTAAAAATCCTTTGTTCATGCCCGATGTGATAAGTCGACGCTGAACGCCTAATTTGTCCATCGTGCCCGTGAAACCAAAGCCGTCAATGAGGGATCCAATCGAGCCGACAAGGCTTGCGGGGTTGGCATAAATTGCTTGTGCCCCCGAAGCAATGTAATAAGCCGCCGAAGCACAGGCGTCTTGGCAAGTGGCGTAAAGCGGGATGTTTTTGTGTAAAGCACGCTGGCGTACAATTTCATTATAAATATAAGAGGCTTGAACAGCACTGCCGCCGGGGCTGTTGATGTCAAGGATAATGCCTTGTGTGTTTTTTTCATCAAATGCCTTTTCTAAGGCAGCGATCACGTTGTCAGCACTTGCCTGATTCCCAGAAGCAATGATACCGTGGATGGCAATTACAGCGGTGTGTGGTTTTGTTAAAATAAAATCCGTGCTGTTTGTGGAAAAAATAATGAAAGCGGCTAAGGAGAAAAAAATTAATTTAAAGAAAATATTCCAGCGACGTTTGCGTCGTTGTTCTTTTAAAGTTTCAAATAATAATTTTTGTAATGTGTCTTGTTCCCAGGATTTGGATTCAGCCATGTTTTATTTCCAATAAGAAAAGTGCTTGAATTTAACATTTTCTTGCCCCAAAAACAAAGAGTTCGTCCATCAATGAGAGAAGGTTTATGAGTATTCTTGAGAAATTAACAACGAAATTTCGAGCGGCATTAGAAGAAGCACAGTCTTTGGCGGTGAGTCGTGAAAATCAATATATTGAACCTGTGCATGTGATGCGTGTTTTGTTGGAACAGTCAGGCGGGATGACACGTTCTTTGTTCACAAAAGCAGGTGTGAATATTGCTTTGCTTGAAGATAAATTAAATGCAGAATTAGATCGTTTGCCCGTCGTGAGCGGGGCGCCAGGTTCTGTTTACATTTCGGAAAATTTAACGCGCTTGCTGAATTATTCTGAAAAATTAGCAAAAGATAAAAAAGATAAATACATTTCAAGTGAATTGTTCGTGATGGCTTTGATGGATGTGAGCGGTGCTTTGAATGATATTTTAAAAATGGCAGGCGCAAATAAACAAATACTAGAGCAGACCATTATGCAAATGCGTGGAGGGGAGTCGGTCGAAGATCCCAATGCGGAAGATACACGACAAGCTTTGTCACGTTTCGCTATCGATTTAACAGCGCGGGCAGAAAAAGGCAAGTTAGATCCTGTCATTGGGCGCGATGATGAGATTCGTCGGACCATTCAAGTGTTACAACGACGCACGAAAAATAATCCCGTCTTAATTGGCGATCCGGGTGTGGGTAAAACGGCGATCGTGGAAGGTTTGGCACAACGCATCGTTAATGGTGAAGTACCTGAAGGTTTGAAAAACAAACGTTTGTTGGCTTTGGATATGGGGGCCTTGATTGCCGGTGCAAAATATCGTGGCGAATTTGAAGAACGTTTGAAAGCTGTTTTAAATGAATTAGCCAAACAAGAAGGGCAAATTATTTTATTTATCGATGAGTTGCATACGGTGGTGGGGGCGGGGCGCAGCGAAGGAGCGATGGATGCAGGCAATATGTTAAAACCTGCACTTGCGCGCGGTGAGTTGCATTGTGTCGGCGCAACAACATTGGATGAGTTTCGTAAATACATTGAAAAAGATCCTGCCTTAGAGCGTCGATTTCAGAAAGTATTGGTGGATGAGCCGACGGTGGAAGACACCATTGCCATTTTGCGTGGTTTGAAAGAACGTTATGAGATTCATCATGGTATTGAAATCACCGATCCTGCGATTGTGGCTGCCGCAACTTTGTCGCATCGTTATATTACCGATCGTAATTTACCTGACAAAGCCATCGATTTAATTGACGAAGCCAGTAGTCGTATCCGCATGGAAATTGATTCTAAACCCGAAAGCATGGATCGTTTAGAGCGGCGTTTGATTCAATTGAAGATCGAACATGAGGCATTAAAAAAAGAAACAGATTTGGCTTCGAAAAAGCGTTTACAACATTTAGAAGAAGAAATTAATCGTCTTGACAAAGAGTATTCTGATTTGGAAGAAGTGTGGAAATCAGAAAAAATTGCTTTGCAGGGTACGCAACATTTGAAGAGTGAATTAGAGCGGTTGCGCGTTGAATTAGAAACGGCGCGACGTGCAGGAGATTTGGCACGGATGTCAGAATTACAATACGGTCGTATTCCTGAAATTGAAAAACAAATTAATACAGAGATGCAAACAGAACAAAAAGGGAAACAATTATTACGAAATAAAGTCACGGAAGAAGAAGTTGCTGAAGTTGTTTCAAGTTGGACACATATTCCTGTGTCGAAAATGTTGG
>MGYM01000047.1:0-2380 GCA_001801745.1 Gammaproteobacteria bacterium RIFCSPLOWO2_02_FULL_38_11 | reverse complement strand
GGCTCGTTTCTTTTCTTGGGGCCGACGGGCGTGGGAAAAACAGAGCTATGTAAATCTTTAGCGGCTTTTTTATTTGATACGCCAGAAGCCATGGTGCGTATCGATATGTCAGAATTTATGGAAAAGCATTCTGTTGCACGTTTGATTGGTGCGCCACCGGGATATGTGGGTTACGAAGAAGGGGGGCATTTGACAGAAAGCGTAAGACGAAAACCTTATTCTGTGATTTTGCTGGATGAAATTGAAAAAGCGCATGCGGACGTTTTTAATATTTTATTGCAAGTTTTAGATGATGGTCGTTTGACAGATGGGCATGGACGTACCGTTGATTTCCGTAACACTGTCATTGTCATGACCTCTAATTTAGGTTCTCATCGTATTCAAGAATTAGCAGAAAAAAAGAGTCCTTATGAGAAAATGAAAACTTCAGTCATGGACATTGTGAATCAACATTTCCGTCCAGAATTTATTAACCGGATTGATGAGATTGTTGTTTTTCATCCTTTGGCGCGTGATCAAATTCGGCAAGTGGCGACCATTCAAATTGATTATTTGCGAAAACGATTACAAGAAAAAGAAATAAAATTAACGATTTCGGAACAGGCTTTGGATTATTTGGCTAATGCCGGTTACGATCCTGTCTATGGGGCAAGACCTTTAAAGCGTACTTTGCAGCAAATGTTAGAAAATCCTTTGGCAAAAGATATTTTGACGGGGCAGTTTGGTGCGGGTGATGAAATTAAGCTAGATCTTTTAAAGGATAAATTGGTATTTGAGCAGGGAAGGAAATCATGAAATTTTTTTTTAGAGTAAGCTTATTTTTTTCATTTTTGTTTTTGTCTGCATGCATGAATCTTACGCATTATGATGTGGTGGATCAAAAAGTCAAACCCAGTGCGTCGGTGCAAGGTGTGGCGGCGGGTGCTGTGGGTGGTGCGGCGGTGGGTGCAGTGTTGGGGAATGTTGCGATGCCCACGGTGGCCGGTGGTGTGGTCGGTGGTGTGATGGGCGCTTCGCTCACGCAAGCTTGGGGGGCGCGAGAATACATTGCACGTGCGGGTGGAAAAGTGGTGCAAGTGGGAGAAGAGGTAACCGTCTATATTCCAAACGATGTTTTGTTTGCAGAACCTGCCTGCTCCCGGCTTTCCTTATGCAGTTATCCTCTCTTAGACCAAGTAGCGGTGTTGTTAAAAACATTTAATCCTGGCGCGCCTATGATGCTCACAGGACATACGGATGATGTGGGAGGCAGCCAATATAAGTGTCGTCTTTCCGATAAACAAGCGCATGCTGTGGCAGCTTATTTGTGGACGCAAGGTGTGCCACTGCAACAACTTAAGGTGATTTCAGCAGGGGACAGTGATCCTATTGCTTCAAATCGAAATATACGTGGTAGTGCGGCTAATCGACATATTCAAATTGATATTCGTCCGACGCAATGCAGTTAAGAATGAATTTTTATTTTCATTCGGTGCTTACCTTCAAAATTGGATTGTATTTTTTGAAATACAAGAATAAAATTTCGTCCTCTATTTTACCTGATTTAATTTTTTCTTAATTTAAATGTTCTTAAATACTGGCACAATAAATTGAGATAGAAGTTAAGTTTTATTTAAGGATATATCGATGACTCACGCTCATGAAGAAGCATTACCGAAGAAGACGCGTTGGCAGCGTTTCAGAGATTATTGGCTTGTTGATAAAAGCTTTGAAGTGCTTTCTAAGAAAAAAGTGATATTGAGGCTTTTAAAAGAAGATGAGGAAAAAAAACTTAAAGAAGATGAGGAAAAAAAATCGATCGTTAGTGGTGTTTTAGAAGGACGGGAGTTTTTAGAAGAAGAACAGTCTGCTGAGGCAGAAAGCGTAGTTACAATTTCCGTTTCGGATAAAGAAAAAAAAGAAATTGTTGCTGCGTATTGTGCTTTGCTTGAACCCAGCGAAGAACTCTTAAGAGATAGAGCTTATGCGCGTCTCAATAAAAAATGGACTAGATATCAGGGCTGGAAGTCAGGACAACAACCACAAGAATCATTAAAAGTTGAGATAGATACACAGGCTTTGTTGTCTACAGAAAATTCACAGAAAGCTCAAGCATCTAAATTAATGAAAGAGGAAAAAAAGCAGAAGAACGAATTGTTTTTCTGGTGTTTGTCAGAAGAAAGAAAATTGGCAGGAGACAATAAAAAGGTAAATTACGATAAAAAGGTTGATGTAGAGGCTTTGATTGAAAGACTACGAATAACAGGCAAAAATGCGCGAGCGGCTTGTAAGAAAGCAGAAAGCATGACTCAGATGAATAAAGAGGAAGCTTTAAAGGAGGCTTTACAAGGAGGGCAACTTACAGCAGAAAAAATAGAAAAAATCAAAATCATCAAACAAC
>MGYM01000046.1 GCA_001801745.1 Gammaproteobacteria bacterium RIFCSPLOWO2_02_FULL_38_11 | reverse complement strand
CAAGAGGCGCTTTATCAACTGGTAAAAGGCACAGGTGATTTTATTGATGATCAAAGACGTCAAAATAAAGAATTTACAGATGATGAGATTGATATTCTCCAATTAAAACTGCGAAATGTTTTACGTATGCTTCAGCTTAGGTACCATTCTGATCATCATTGCGAAGAAAATCGAGTTTCAACTGATTTGATGCAAGAGTTAAATTTTTTTTCTTCGAGCGCGCTGAATGAATTTGTGGCACTACGAGCAGGGAAGAGGCGAGAAAGCGATCTGAGCGAAAAAACGAAGCAATTTATTCAATATTTAAAAACATATCGTGAAGAGAAAATTCAAAAGCTAGAGGAGCTCTCGATTCAACGCTCAGAAGAACTTAAGCAAGCTTTAGAAAGACAAGCACAAGCATCAAAAGAATCAGCACAAGCATCAAAAGAATCAGCACAAACATCAAAAGAATCAACACAAGCATATAAAGAATCAACACAAGCATATGAAGAATCAGCACAAGCATCAGGAAGAGCGGCGGACGCATCAGGAAGAGCGGCGGACGCATCAGAAAAGTTAGCACAAGCATCAAAAGAAACAGCACAAGCATCAAAAGAATTAACACAAGCATATCAAGAAGAAGCGGAAGTATATGAAGAAGAAGCGGAAGCATATGAAAAGATGACGCAGGAGTTAAAACAGGCGCAACCAAATCTGCAAAAAGTAAAAGTACAGCAAGATTCGGACGAATTGAGGGCGAAGGTGGAGGCCATGCAATCAACCTTAGATCAACTCACACAAGAAATGAATAAAAGAAAAGAAAGAGAAGGACGACGGTCTCCCTCTCCTCGTGATAATACTCACTCAAGTTCATCCGACAATGCGAGGGGTGGTTATGCGGATGCTCGTTTTTATCGAACTCCTCCCACTGAAAACGGCGCTTCATCGTCATCGTCTTCATCTGGTTCGACAAGGGAAGGTGCCTCATCGCAATCTTATTCAAGCCCTTATCCTGATCGGAAGACAGCCCAATGAAGAAGTACAGAAAGTTTGCTTAAGTGCACCTCTAAAAATTGCCTTTTTGTGTTATGAGTTTGTTGCACTCATTTTTAGATTGCTTATTCCTGGATCTTCGCGCCTATCGGTGCTTGCCAGGCTACTTTTAAGTAACAAGATCTGCATAATTCACCGTTACTTCGTCTCTGCCAATATTTGAATTACAATAAATTACGCAATGAGGATTTTTTTGATCACATCCATTGTAGGTAATCGTTACTTGAAACTCGCCATCAATTCCACTAAAAAAACAAAGCTCTTTTGATTGGTTCTGCGTCGATAACAAAAAAGCAGGCTCAAACATTGCATCACTCAATACTCTCTTTATTTCTGAGTTAGGCGCAATAAAAAAATCATCACGCGAATACACAAAAAAGAAGTTTACGATTTGTGATCCTAGAAAATGAAAAGGTGTTTTGTTCTCAACGCTAATACTTTCAGCCCCTTCTTCTCCCGCATAAACAAAACCTGGAATAAATAAACTTAATAATATTGTTAAAATGAATTTCTTTATCATCGATGCGCCTCGCTCAGTACTAACAACAATTTTTCTGTCTGCTCCCAACCCAAACACGGGTCTGTAATCGATAAGCCACCTAAATCTATCGACCTCGTTTCTAGATCAATTTTTTGTTTTCCTTCTTTTAAAAAACTTTCTACCATGAAACCTTTTACGCTTTTTTTTAAATCCGATCGATCTTTAAGGCTCTCGATTATCGTAAAAACAATCTCTTCTTGCAACCGAAAATCAGCTATTCCGTGACGAATACTATTTTCATGACTCACATCAATTAAAATAGAAGGGTGTTTTATCCCATACATTGCTAATAATCTATTAACCGTCGAAAGATGAGACAATGAATAATTTGGCATGTTATTTCCGCCACGTAAAACAAGATGCGCGTAAGGGTTACCCTGCGTCTTTATTTCTGCATCCTCTAAAACTGCTGTATGACTTGATTGTGCCGCCAATACACTATTAACCGCCGCCATCAATGAGCCATGCGTTGGATTTTTCAAACCAACCGGAATATCTACTGATGAGGCAAGCATACGGTGCTCGGGGTTTTCACTGCTGCGCGCACCTATCGCCACCCACGATAATAATTCTAAAAATCCTTTTCTATGGTGCGTGAAAAGCGCTTCTGCCCCAATGGCTAAACCCAAGTCAATCACGCCTATCATCGTTTGGCGCGCATAACGCAACCCCGCCTCGACATCAGGCACTGACAAAGGGTCAGGCTGATACAATGTTCCCGTCCATCCTGTCGTGGTTCTGGGTTTTTGTGTGTACACACGCATCACTAACTTCAAGGCATGTTTCACTTTTGTATTTAGCACTGCCAAACGTTCTGCATACTCTAAAACAGCTTCTTTAGGCCAGGCAGAACAAGGGCCTACGATGATTAAAAGACGCGAGTCACTTCCCAAGAGGAGTGATTTTATTTCTCGACGATGCGCTTGAATCGCCCTCTGATTTTTATAAGAAAGCGGGATGGCATGGATGATATCTTCCGCACAAGGAAGTTTTTTTATAACCGTATAGTTCATTAGACTTCTTTCGAAACTTCGTCTTTTTGCAGCCGAGAAAAATCTTTAGGGACACGCCCTACAATGCGCCTTGCTCTCAACACAAAATACTGTGTTTCGAAAGAAGTCTATTATCAAAAATAAAACTTAAATAATAAGAGATTTTACAAAAAAAACAGCCCCCTTCTTCTGATTTTTTCTGGTAAAATCCAATTTCTTTAAAACTGCCGGGGTATACATGGATATCGTAGACTATGTCAAACACCATTTTAATGAAAGTTTTCAAATTAAAACTCAACTTTCAGAACATTTGCCTATCACTGTCGCCAATGCAGGATCCCTCATCGCACAAAGCTTATTGGAAGGTCATAAAATATTGTGTTGCGGCAACGGAGGCTCCGCTGCACTGACACACTATTTTGTAAGCAATATGTTAAATCATTTTGAAGTAGAACGCCCAAGTTTACCCGCCCTTGCATTAACATCTGATCCCATTTTAGGAACCTCCATTGCCAACGATTATAGTTTTCTTGATTTATTTTCAAAACAAATTCGTGCTTTGGGTGAAAAAGACGACACCCTTTTGGTGATTTCTACCCATGGAAACGACCCCAATATTTTACGCGCCATTGAAGCAGCACATGATCGCAGCATGCATGTGATTGCTTTCACAGGTTATGAGGGGGGCGATATTGCCGCTTCTCTACATCCTGATGATATTGAATTACGCGCTCCCTTTTACGCAACTGCACGCATCCGAGAAACACATCTTTTGTTCTTACATTGTTTGTCTGGCTTAATCGATCAGCAGCTTTTTCCTGATCACGAAGGAGAATCTTAAGTGAAAAAATTATTAGCCGTATTGCTAGTAGTAATCCCTTTATTAACCGCCTGCGGTTTTCTTGCCGGCAGCGCAGTAGGAAGTGCGGTAAGCACCAGCGTGATCAACGAACGTCGCTGCATTAACACTGTTACAGAAGATCACTCTATTCATTATCAAGCCAGTTTAAAATTTAAATCGGATCCTTCTTTAAAACATACTCACCTCATTGTTTCTGCATTTAATCATTTCGCATTATTAGCAGGTGAAGTTCAGTCTGGCTATCAACGACAACAAGCAGAAGCACTTCTACGCAGTATTCCTGAGGTTAAACGAATCTATAATTCTGTAACAATAGGCCCTGTTATCAGCCCCAAAATGCGATCCAAAGATGCTTGGATTACCGCAAAAGTACGTAGCGCGATGCTAGCGGATTTCAGTTTAAATTCCACACAAATTAAAGTAACAACCGAAGACGGCACGGTCTATCTCATGGGCATTGTGACAGAACGTCAAGCAAGCACCGTCACGGATATTGCAAAACAAATCAGGGGCGTGAAACGTGTCGTAAAACTATTTGAATACGATGCTTGATTTACCTACTACGCTCGTAAAAACACTTCAACATCTTTTTTCAGAAAATGATTTTCTAATGGATCCTGCCGATCGTTGGGTTTATGGTTATGACAATAGTCGTCGCCATAGCATGCCTTCTGCCGTTGTGTTTATAAGAGCCCACGAACAACTTGTTGAATTAGTAAAATTAGCAAATCATTATCGCATTCCTCTCACCGCTCATGGTCGTGGCACAGCTACCACTGGTGCAACGGTGCCTATTGCTGCGGGCATTGTTGTCTCTTTTGAAAAAATGAATCGCATTTTAGATTTTTCCCCCGCCGATCGTTTTATCATCGTAGAAGCAGGAATAAGCAACCAACAGCTTCAAGAAACCATCCACCCTGAAAATCTTTTTTGGGCGCCTGACCCCAGCAGCGCTGCTTTTTCTTCAATAGGCGGCAATCTAGCTTGTAACGCAGGCGGGCCTCGCGCCATTAAATACGGCACTTGTCGAGAAAACACATTAGGATTACGTCTTGTCACAGGCAGCGGCGACAGTTTCCACACAGGCGCAAGAACAACAAAAAGCGTCGTAGGCTATGATTTCACACGACTCATCATTGGCTCTCAAGGAACCTTAGCTTTTATCACAGAAGCCACATTGAAATTGCTACCTTTGCCTGAAGCAGAAGCCACACTACACGCCACATTTTCTTCAATAGAAACTGCCACGGATGCCATCATCCAAATCCTACAACAACCTCATACGCCTTCTGCATTAGAATTCATGGATCACACAGCCTTAACGCTTATTCGGCGTTACGCTCCTGAGCTTTTACAAAACCCTCACGCCCAGGCTTTATTATTAATTGAATTTGATGGCACAGAAAATACGATAGAGCACGCCATTGATTATTTAAAACGTGCTTGTCATGGAAGAGGCTTACTTGAAATAACACTTGCAAAAACAAATGAGCAACGCAAACATTTATGGAAAGCACGAAAAGCGCTATCACCTTTATTACGTCATCTTGGGAATCAAAAGATAAATGAAGATATCGTCGTCCCTGTTTCACACTTGCCTCTTTTTATAAAAAGAGCCGAATTACTCGCGCAAAAACATAAATTAACAATCGTCAATTTTGGACACGCCGGCAATGGCAATATTCACGTTAATCTTTTGTTTGACTCAAACGAAGATGAAATTGCGCGCGCACAGACATGTTTAAAAGAAATTTTTGATTTAGTCATTGAATTAAAAGGTTCGCTGTCAGGCGAGCATGGCATTGGTTTAGATAAATTACCTTTTATTGAAAATGAAATAGAATCTCCCGCCCTAAAATTAATATCACAAATCAAAACCTGTTTTGACCCGCATGGCATTCTAAACCCAGGAAAATAATCCTGCTAAATTATTGATTTAAAAAGGTAATTATGCTTTAATAAGAAACCAACTATAAATGTATATAAGGCTTAATTCATGGCTGCAAAACCCACATCTGAAATCATACTCCGTTCTAATTTTTCTGAAGAAACTGACACTGTTGCTGCGATTGAAGAAAACATTCAAGTGCTTAGTTTTGCAGAGCGAGAAAAAAAAGAATCTCAGAAACGCGCTCAGCGTGCTGTTTCCACACGTCGACGCATCGAAGATTATCTTGAAAATCGCTGGATGCACGACTATCACGGCATCGAATCAAAAGAAACAGAAACAGCTTAGATGTAGGTTACTGTGTTAAAGTCAAGGTTTGATTTCCAGTTTTCAGACCGAAGATCTTGAGATTG
>MGYM01000045.1:2735-7044 GCA_001801745.1 Gammaproteobacteria bacterium RIFCSPLOWO2_02_FULL_38_11 | reverse complement strand
AGAATATTTACGAAAAGGCTCCAAGGTTTTTGTTGAAGGTCGTCTTCAAACGCGCAAATGGCAAGATAAAACGGGGCAAGATCGTTATACAACAGAAATTGTTGCCAATGAAATGCAAATGTTAGATGCACGCGGCGCAAACAATAATGCACAAGCAGCCTCTACGAATAATTCTACAGAATCTTATTCTCAAGAAAACATTCCCGCGATGGAATCTTCTGCGAGCCAATCTTTGGATGATGAAATTCCATTTTAATAAGCAAAGTAACCTGGATCGAGCGCCGCTAGGCGCAAAGATCCAGGAATAGTCGTGCGGGAAAGAACAACTAGAAAGAAATAAAACAAAATGACGTTTTTCACGGACGACTAAATCGGCAAACTCTTCACATTTGGATTCTTCATATATTCCAACACGATTTGATCAACGAGCTGTTCTACGACACCTTTACTGATAGCATCCGTTATCATTCCTTTTTCTGATTTTAAAGCCTCTAAACGACGCTCAATTAATTTTTTCACAGAACCGGAAGGAAACAGCGCTGCTAATACTCTTCTCGCTTCTTTGGGGCCAATACGCTTATAAAGTTGATTACGCACCATCGCATCTTCTAATGTTGTACTGAACGCCCAAAGCTCAATGGGCCCCAAGGTACTTGTTAATAACTGCGTATTAATCCCATTTTTCGTTGCAAACTGCCCCAAAAACGTAGCACCCCCTTCTCGCGGACCATGCACACGTGTTCGCAATGCGATTTGCGCTGTTTCAGATAATCCAAAAATTTTTGCCGCCTTTTCAACTGTCTGCGCAGGTCCCGCATCCATAATATAAATAGAGGTGGCAAATTCAATCATCGTTGAATCAAAGTCGTCAAGCGATTGGGAAATCAAAGCAACTTGCACATTCCACTTACGACCTTCTCGCATATCTATAATCACTTGGTCGCGTACAGCTTGCGCTTTCGATGTACGATGAAATTCGTCATAAACAATTCGCTTGGGATCTTCACGTATCTCATCAATACGTACTTTATGATAATCCTGATATTGTTTTGGCATATCCTTGATGCTTTCCACCGTCAAATAAAAATCTTTAGCTAAAATATAACGTGCCACCATATACATCACTGCTGTTTGTCTATCTGCCGCTTCACCACCTGATTTGGCCACTTCATCAAGATCCAAAGCAACGATACGAGACTGCCCTAAGTCAAATCGTGTCATACGCGCTAAAATAGGATATTCACGCACTGTACTTGAAATCATACGCGCAAAAGCATTAATTAAAGACTCACCGGTGGGCGCTATAATTTTCCCATAAAGATCTTCCACTGCTTGTTCACGACAAATAGACGCGGCATCTGCCACCAACGGCATTGCAAAACGTTGCGCCAACATGGCTTCATGAATAAATCCAGCAGCGAATAAAGCATCTGTCACTTCCCACCATGTGGTTTTTTGATCTTTCACAAAACTAATTTCATCTAAAATACCATCGACAATCGGCTCCACATTCGGCGTATATAAATAAGGGTTTCCTTGATCACATAATTTTTTATAAAGCATATCAACAACCATGCCTGCCAAATCAGGAATACCATCATACGAACGTATTGCACCTAAAGGCGTTGCAAGCAAGGTAATAAAATTAACTAAGAATGCACGCTCTTGTGCCGTAGGAAAACGACACCCTAACTGGGTATCAAAAGGGTTAATGGCATAATCAGGTGTCATCATCAAACGATGATGCGCGGCCAAGTGTTTTTGCCCTTCCGGGAGAGCCTCTTGTAATAAGGAAATCAAACCACTGCTAGACGGACCAATATCGATAATTGAAATGCGTGGCAATCGCTGAATACCCGCTGATAAACATACTGCTAAATTCACCGTGTTTGATAATACTGATTTACCTGAACCTGGCCGAGCATACATTAAATCTATCCAAGTCGTCTGAACACTTGAACCGGGCTGATAGGGCCATGGCTTACCATCGACAGAGCGAAACAACACTGCTCCGTTTTTCCAAGGTGACGCAGGACGCGTCACTGGCAGCATGTAGGCAACATCAGACATACACGAAACAGATGTGGTCGAAACACTCTCCGTTGAAATCGCCAACATCGATGACACAACCCCTGCAAAAGCATCACCACAAACTTCAGAAACATCACAATTACCCCAGCCCTGAATAGCTTTTGCCAATTCAGCCGTACGCACACGTAACAAAGAAAGATTATTTTCAGGCGCCCAAGTTGAGGCAACCACTTGCAATTGCACCACAGCATCATCGGTATTAACTTTGATGTAATTTAATAATTTTGCTGAATCGGCAATTAATTTATTTTCTGCAGAAGTAAAACTCAATATCGAAGCGATTAAAGCTTTTAATCGCAACGCCGTTAAGCCACCGCTTTGTACCAAAAATGAAATACGCCAAGGAATATTGGCCATCATTGTTCTATTAAAAAGAGCAACAAAGGTTTTAATATCTTTAGGAAATAGATCGATAAATACTGAAGAATAAATCCGATCCCCAATTCTTACAGTCCGCAAATCAAGGATTTGCGCATCGCGCGGTAATAATTGATGCCCCAAGTCAGGCCAAAGTAAATCTGAAACATCACCGGTATAGCGTTGGTAATCTTTTACGGGAATTTTATCTCCTGGCAAAATGGGTCGCCAAGTTTTATCTGTAAAGTCAGGATCTACTGTCATGCGTGCTTCATATAAAGCTTCATGTGCTTCTAATAACTTCACATCTAAATTTAGATTACTTAAATCACTGACCGTCGCGCGAACAAAAGAATCGTGTGCATTACGCAAATCAGGAATGGCTGCCATCACAAATTGCGTTCGTGGAAAAGGAGGGATTTTTTTTTCTTTTATTAAATTTAATTTATTTGTTCTGGCTTGTTTCATTTGTTCAGCAGAAAGCATGCCAGGGCGTGTCCATAATACGAGGAAGACGGCTTCTTCTGCACTGTACTTTGAAAGATAATTTACTCGCTCTTCCAATAAATCATTCAGGTCTAATCGTAATCTTTCTGCTGTAGAACGCGCAGGCCCATAAATTTCAGTAATTAATGCTGCTGCTTTTTCAGGATTATAATTAAAGAAAACTTGCAAGGAGTGACCATCACGATTAAATGCCGTTTGAAAACAGCTGGCAACACCTTTGTAAAGGCGTTGAAATTCAACCTCACCCAGCAAAGTAGTCAAACCATTAACTTGAATAACAGAACCCAGCGAACCATCGTGCGTCACTAAAACTGTCGCGTTATCAGCTGTTTCAAGATCACAATAAGTGGATGTTGTCGTTTTAAGAATAGAGGCCATCCACGCAAGCAGTGAATCAACACCTCCTAAAACAGATTCGACAACGTTTACCATAAAATTCCCTATGACACGTCTTTTCCGTTTACAGTCGCCACAATTTTAAGTAGCTATGTTTTATTTGCTGCTAATTCTTGTAAAGCCAGCGCAGCCCAATGTTCAATTTGGGTTTTAAAACCCGCACGTGAAGGTAATAAACGTAGATTTTTTAAAATATGCCCCAGATGCTCTGCTTTATGACTTCGACTTTCAATTAACAACTGCCCGAAAAAAGCAGGATTACTTGTCCCTTCGCCAAACTGTGTTTCTGTTTGTTGCGATCGAAATTTCAAGCTTCGATAAACTGCCTGGGCAGATTCACTGTATCCTGTATTATTCGTAATCGCACAAAATAGAACGTGAGAAAAACTATTTAATTCTACTTGAGAAATTTCAGGTAAATAAATTAAGGTACCACCCCCATAATCACTTACGCCTACCGCTTGTAAAAAAAAACATTGGGCGCAAAAACAACATGCCGTGGTCATGTTTTTTAAGGTGTTATTATGAAAATTCAGATCTAAATTTACAATTTCTTGGTAATCTCTGGCTTGAAAACCACAAAACTGACAAGTATAACGATCCCGCCGAAATACCTTTTCACTGAATGTACGGAAAGCCGGATCGGCTCTCCGTAACATAAACAGTCTCCAACCTTCTACATTCGCACATAATTGAAGGTGGGGCATAGTTAGAAAGTAGATCCTGAAAGTGTACCTTTGCCTCCAGCAGATCCAAATAGTGATTTACCCGCAACATTATAAAGTGTCGGCAGAAACATGAGTGCTGCCGCAATAAAAATTAAAGCAATAGGTTGCCCAATCGGAATTTGCTGAGGATTATCTTTATGTTGCTTGAATTTCATGATGGCACCCAATGCAAAGGCCGCACCGGCAAGATAAGCACCGGCAGTGATCATTTTCGCAATTTGAGTAAATGC